>JAFQBQ010000026.1 GCA_017416635.1 Alphaproteobacteria bacterium
GCATGCGTTTTCGCATAAAAAAATCGTGTTGGATTACGGCGGACCGAACATCGCCAAAGAAATGCATGTTGGACATCTGCGCTCAGCAATCAACGGAGAAAGTCTAAAGCGTATTTTGCGTTTTTGCGGAGATGAAGTCGTCGGAGATGTTCATCTCGGCGATTGGGGCACTCCGATGGGAATGTTGATTAATCAGTTGAAGCAAGAAGATCCAAAGCTGTTCGAATCGGAAGAAAATGCTGAAAATTTCGAAATGGATATTGCCGAGATTTCTGCTTTGTACAGAAGAGCTGCTGCAAATTTCAAACAGAGTGACGAATTTAAAGATCAGGCGCGCTTTGCGACTTTTGAATTACAAAACAACAACAAAATTTATCGTATACTTTGGCAGATTATGAAAGAAAAATCCGTCGAAGCGATTAATGAAAATTATAAAAAATTGGACGTCAAGTTTGATGTTTGGCTGGGCGAAAGCGATACAAACGATTTACTTCCGGAAATCGTTCGTGATTTGCTCGAAAGAAATATCGCAGTGCGATCTGAAGGTGCGGTTATTGTTCCGATTTTTGAAAATGGCGAAGAAAAAGCTCCTTTGATTTTGCAAAAATCCGATAATGCTTATACGTACGCGATAACTGATATTGCAACAATTATTCAGCGTAAAAAAAGTTTCAGTCCGGATGCAATTTTGTATGTTGTCGACGCGCGGCAAAGCGAACACTTTAAACAAGTTTTCGAAGTTGCAAGACGCGCGGGATATATTTCTGAAAATGTTTTGCTTGAGCATATTGCATTTGGTACGGTTAACGGAAAAGACGGAAAACCTTTCAAAACTCGCGATGGCGGCGTAATGAATTTAAGCGACTTGATTGCACTTTCCGAAACAAAAGCAAAAGAAGGCTGTGAAGCTGACGGAACTGAAAATATTCAAGAGCAAGTTCATCAAATCGCGATTGGATCTTTAAAGTTTCAAGATTTAAAAAACGTCAGAACGTCCAATTACATTTTTGATACAGAAAATTTCACAAAGTCTGAAGGAAAAACCGGCGCGTACATTCAGTATGCCGTTGCGCGCATTAATTCTATTTTGGAAAAATCATCTGATACCGATTTCGAAAATTCAGAATTGATAATTACGCATCCTTTCGAGAGAGCGTTAGTTCTACATCTTAATCGAGCTGAGGAATATTTGTACTCGGCATATGCGGCCAGAGAACCGTCAGTGATTTGCGAATACATTTTTGCGTTAGCTCAAAAATTCAGCAGTTTTTATGCGAAACTGAAAATTAATTCAGAACCTAACGAAAAAATTCGTCTTTCCAGACAGCATTTGATTTGTTTGGTCAGGAAGCAGTTAATTTGGGGATTGTATTTGTTAGGAATTCAAGCTCCTGAATCAATGAGCGGGCGCAAGTAGATTAATAAAAAAAGTGAGAGATAATTATGGGATTTGATTGCGGAATTGTCGGATTGCCGAATGTCGGAAAATCTACATTGTTTAATGCTATTACTCAGACTACGGCGGCGGAAGCGATGAATTATCCTTTCTGCACGATTGAGCCGAATGTCGGAAAGGTTGGAGTTCCTGATCCGCGGCTAGCCGTGCTTGCGAAGTTGGAAAATAGTGAAAAAATTATTCCTGTGCAAATCGAAATCGTCGATATCGCAGGACTTGTTAAGGGAGCAAGCAAGGGAGAAGGTCTCGGCAATCAGTTTTTGGGGCATATTCGCGGAACAGATGCGATTTTGCACATGGTCAGATGTTTCGATAGTTCGGACATCACTCATGTTCAAGGAAATGTCGATCCTGTCAGAGATATTGAAATCGTCGAGACAGAATTAATGCTTTCTGATTTGGAAAGTTTAAACAGAAAGTTGGACGGCATCGCTAGAAAAAATATGCCGGAGCTGGCTCCGGAAAAAGCATTTTTGAAAAAGGCAATAGATTGGCTGGAGTCGGGGCAGTTATTGAGTCAGTTATCGTTAACGGAAGAAGAATCCGTTTTTGCCGACACAATGCAGTTAATTACAAGAAAACCTGTTCTGTACGTTTGCAACGTTTCCGAAAGTGATGTCGTATCGGGCAACGGTTATACGAAAGCAGTTGAGCAGTTCGCAGCTCAGAGGCATTTCAAAACTGTAACGGTTTCGGCTGCCATCGAATCGGAAATCGCGGTGATTCAAGATCCCGTAGAGCAAAAAGAATACATAGAGTCGCTGGGATTGGGTGAGTCAGGATTGGCTCGAGTGATTCGCGGCGGATATGATTTACTTAATTTGATTACTTTTTTTACTGCCGGGCCGAAAGAATCTCACGCTTGGACTACGTATCGCGGAGCAAAAGCGCC
>JAFQBQ010000027.1 GCA_017416635.1 Alphaproteobacteria bacterium
AACAAGAGCTGATTTAGCAAATGAAGTTACTGAGGTATTTCGGGTATCGAAGTTTGAAGCGTTAGATTTCGTGGAAGAGATGCTTGATGAAATTACTAAAGCGCTAGTCGAGGGAGAAAATGTAAAAATCACTGGATTCGGAAATTTCGTAGTTCATCAAAAGGAAAAAAGGATGGGACGGAATCCGAAGACTTTGGATGATGCTGTGATAGAGGCGCGAAAGGTAGTGAGTTTTAAGCCCTCGGCTATGTTAAGAAAAAAAGTCAACGGAGGAATATAATGGGATTGATGGACGGAAAGAAAGGTATCGTCATGGGAGTCGCAAATGAGCGTTCCTTAGCTTACGGTATTGCGAAAGAACTAAGTGCGCAAGGCGCGGAAATGGTTTTCAGCTATCAGTCTGAAGCATTGTATCGGAGAGTGAAGCCGCTTGCGGATTCTTTGGGAAATATCGATTTAATCGAATGCGATGTTACAAATGAAGCGAGTTTAGATTCTCTTTTTAAAACTCTAGGTGAAAAATTCGGAAAGATAGATTTCATCGTTCACGCTATCGCGTTTTCAGATCGTAATGAGCTGATCGGAAAGTATGTTAATACGACTAGAGAGAATTTTTTGAAGACCATGGAGATTTCTTGTTATTCGTTAACATCTGTTTGCAAGCACGCAGAGTCTTATTTGGCGGATAACGCATCGATATTGACCTTGACTTATATTGGTTCGGAAAGAGTTATGCCGAATTACAACGTAATGGGCGTAGCTAAAGCGGCGTTGGAAGCAAGCGTAAGATATTTGGCCATGGATTTTGGCGATAGAGGAATTCGAGTTAATGGTTTGTCCGCAGGGCCTGTTCGCACTTTAGCGTCAAGTGGCATCGATGACTTCCACTATATATTAAAGTGGAATCAATATAACTCGCCACTGAGAAGAAATGTAACCTTAAACGATGTCGGCGGTGCTGGTGTGTTTTTGTTGAGTCCTTTGGCGTCAGGAGTTACCGGTGAAATACTTCATGCTGATTCAGGGTATCACGTTGTGGGGATGAAGGTCGCCGACGCTCCGGATATAGCAACAGTAAAGTAGAATTTTTAGTTTCTCTGATTTTTTACAATTAAGGGCACGTTAAATTGATGCCCCAAACGAAGGCGGGGGAAAACATCGGCAGGAGAGTGTTAATTTTGTGCAACGCATCTGCCGTTGTATTTCCTTTGCCCAATTTCTTTACTACTTATTGATTTTGAACGATTTATTAAGTATGCAATCTGCGAAATCGAACAATTTAGCGTTAGACGGTTACTAGACTCTTTTCCTCCTAACTCATTCTGCTTCTGATTTTAATTCGGCGCCCCTTGTGCCGCGAATGAAATTTTTTGACTTTTGCTCTAAAAAGTGTTATAATAGATAGGTTTTTGTGTTTTTTGTCATGCGTTAAGTGTCAGAATAGTTATTGTTTATAATTTTTAATTAATGAAAAGGAGAAATATATTATGAAAAATAAGTTGGTAGTAGCGTCAATGTTGAGTCTTACTCTTTCGTTATTGAGTTTAAGTATTGAAGGAATGCCAATTAACTCTCCCTCTAATATAATGAAATCATCCGATTCTGATTTTTCGTCCGAGTCAGGAGCCAAGTTGAATATCGATACGAAGGAAGGCAAAGAGAAACTTTTCCAAATATTGGATAATGGTCCATCGGTCTTTTCGTCAGAATCAGATGTCATAGACATTCGGGATGATGAAATGAGTAGCAGTTCTGACGCAAATATGACCTCATCCAGTTTATCATTTGGTCAAATTAGCAGTAGCTCATCTGAATCCTCACTGGATCGGTATATAGTATATCCGGACGATATTAAAAATATACAATCTATTATTAAGGTAGATACCGGAGAAGAGATTGCTTTGGTAAGAACCAGTCCAAGTGGTTTTTCCTGTGGATTTTGCGCATTAACATTAGATAGAGAAACCGTTGGTGTTCCAGAAGATAAGGTGCGAAAGAATATCATTAATAAGTTAGTTCAAGGAATAAAAGGAGAAATTCCTG
>JAFQBQ010000028.1 GCA_017416635.1 Alphaproteobacteria bacterium
ATAACGCAAAAATGTGTACAAATGAATGCATCCAAATATGATTTCGACATGGCTGCAAAAATAATGACTTTAATCGGACACGTAAACGGAAAAATAAATTCCGATAAGATTTCTGCCGATACTTTGGTTGCAGAATTTGGAAATCGCATCGGTCAAGATTTGAAAAAAATTACGGCGACAGGAAATTCTTCTTATAAAACCTCTAAATATGAACTATCCGCGCAAGATAAATTAGTGTATACTTCGACAGAAGTTTTGGCAGATAAGCACGTTTTTTTGCATTATCAAGACAAAATTAAAAGCTATAAAGTGCACTCGGATAATATGGTAATACTTTTAAAAGGAAGCCAGGTTGATCGAGTTAAAGCTAAAGGGCATGTAAAAATTGAATCGAAAGATGTAAAAATCAAAGGTGAATCCGGAGATTTAGTCGGAGATTTGTTGACGATATCCGATAATGTGTTTATTAATAGTGATAGGGGAAACATCATTTGCGAAAAAGCGACTCTGAACTTAAAAACAAATGAAGTGCGAGTTCTTAAGTCGAAAGGTGTAGTTTCTTTTAATAGGAAATAGAATGTCTGATGAAATAGTTTGCAAAAATTTGCAAAAAAAAATTAAAGGAAAGCCGATTCTGAAAGGAATTAATCTTCGAGCTGCTCAAGGACGAGTTGTCGCTTTGCTCGGTCCGAACGGAGCTGGAAAAACTACAACTTTTTCTATTTTATGCGGATTGTTGAAACCTGATGAAGGTAAAGTATTTCTGAATGATTCAGATATAACTGAGCTCCCAATGTACAAGCGCGCGCGTTTGGGAATAGGATATCTTCCGCAAGAGTCATCAATTTTTCGCGGTCTTACTGTAGAAGAAAATATTTTCGCGATTCTCGATTTGAATAACGTTGCGAAAAAAGACAGCAGTACGGTCATAAAAAAATTGCTGGATGATTTGTCTTTATCTCACATCCGGAAATCTCCTGCCATTAGTATTTCAGGAGGAGAAAGACGAAAATTAGAAATCGCGCGGTCGCTTGCGTCGAATCCAAAATTTATTTTGCTGGATGAACCTTTCGCCGGAATCGATCCTTTGGCTATCGAAGAAATGAAAGAAATGATAAAAATTTTGAAAGCTCGCGGCATCGGAGTAATTATTACAGATCATAACGTACGAGACACTCTTCCAATCGTCGATTACGCTTATTTACTATTTGATGGTCAAGTTCTAGTGGAAGGAACGCCTAAAGACATCATCGAAAACGAAGAAGCTAAAAAATTATATCTGGGTTCTCTCTTCTTACAATAACTATATTTAAATAAAATTTACGCAAAATAATAATAGTTAGTAAAAAAATTACGACTTTGGGTTATTTTGTGCTTTAATAGGTTAAAGTAACAGTTAGGAGGGTAAAATGAATTTTTCTTTTTCCGGTCGACATATGGCCATAGGAGAAGCATTGACCAACAAGGCCAATGATGCGTTTAAACTTCTTGAAGATAAATATCATTTGGAATTTTTAGACGTAAACGTTGTTATGAACAAAGAAAAGTACCTATTCATTACAGATATAACTGTCAATACGAATAGCGGAAATTCGTATTTTGTATCAAACGAGGCAGAAGATCCGATAGTCAGTTTCGAGATAACTTTAGAAAAATTGGAACAGCAGATGCAAAGAAAAAAGAAAAATGGCAGAGCATCTGCAGCCAAGAAAAACGTTGAATATAATTCTTATGATAATTTTTCTCATGAAGATGACTCTTGCGATGACCAGCCATTAATTATTGCTGAAGTTCTGGATGATATCCCATTGATGAGCGTAAGCGAAGCTGCAAAAAAACTGAACGCCAAAAGAAAGGTTTTCATTTTCGAGAACATTTCCAATTCCACAGTCAATGTAGTTTATACGCGAGACGACGGGAATATTGGCTGGTTAGATTATAAGAATCAGAATAAGTGATTCGCTCTATCGCGAACATAAAAGATCGTCATTGCGAGGAGCGTAGCAACGCGGCAATCTTGTTAAATCATTGTGGGATTGCTTCAGCATTTCATGCTTCGCAATGACGTCATAAAGCAATTCGTAATTACTAGGAGCGCAGTGGGCGTCAGACACTCATCCATCGTCATTGCGAGGAGCGTAACGACATGGCAATCCAACTGCAGAGAAGAGAAATCCTTACCTCTAGCGAATCAAAAAATTGTTAGATATAATGTTTTTATCTAAAATTTAAGAGGCTTTAATGAAAATCACACAGATTTTTGAGGTTATGAAAAATATTTTGCCTTACGGGGGGGGGGTAATAGCCCTTTAAAATCAAACAATTATCAATCAAAATCGTCAAAAAACCTCTTTAAAAACTTATTTTCAAAAATTAATTTCAAACATCAATCAAAAGGCGCAGTTCTTATCGAATTCGCATTTTGCATGCCTGTTTTGATTTTATTGATTTATTACATGCATGATCTTTTTTTAATTCAAAGATATTATTTTCAGACTGAGTTTGTTGCTTATCAAGCAGTTCAAATGATTCAATCAATCTCGCAAAATAGATCGTCTAAAGCAATTACCGCTAACGATTTAAGGTACATTCATACTGCGGCTTTTCTTTCAATATATCCAACCAACAATTTCAGTTCAATTGCAGGCGCACATAAGAACAATCACTGGGGCGAAATTTTTCTTTACTACGTAAAAGGCAATGATGATGGGACTGCAAATGTTGAATGGGGAATAGATATTCATATTTTTAATCAAAATACTGTTAGAGATTCTCCATCCACAGTTAGGATAAATGCTAGAGAAGAACAAAACAATCGATCTCACGTTACAATGGCTAAAAATGTATCTCCTCAAACAATTTATCCAAAACTCAAAATTGGAAAAAATGAAGTAAAAATGATTCTTGAAATTTGTC
>JAFQBQ010000029.1 GCA_017416635.1 Alphaproteobacteria bacterium
CCTATTCCTATTGTAACGCTAGTCATATCTCTGTCAGCGATGAACGTGGAACCATACCCGACGGTGTCTCCTTTTTGCAAATGATTAATCTGAACTATTCGAGCAAAGAGATCTATGACAGGTTTCACAGTTCCTATCATGTCTGGTCTGATAGAAAATCCGTACAGACCTTTTCCCGGGCGAACTATATCAAACTGAAAATCTTCTCCGAGAAATACTCCGTTCGTAGCCGATAGACAAGCTTTAGGATGATTAAATTGCTTGAGCACTTCTTTGAATCTGCTTAATTGCAATTGATTCATTTTGCTTTCGACGTTATCAGCGCAAGCCAAGTGACTCATTACAAACAGTAGATTAAGATTTTCTTCTATATCCTTATAACTGCGCTCTTTATCTTCTAACATAAATCCATTTCTGGACATTCCGGTATCCATGTGGACGACGACATTGAGTTTTTGTCCGAGACGTTTCGCAAAATTAATCCACAAATCGGCCTGAGCCCAGTTATTCAGAACAGGAACCAAATTGTATTTAAGAAGCAAGTCTTCAGTATTTTCAAATACTCCGCTCAGAATGAAAATATATGCATCATTCGGAATCACGTTTCGAATCTCTATTCCCTCGTTGTTTGTTGCGACGAAAAAATAACGACAGCCTTCTTCATACAAACGCTTTGATATCGGAACAGCGCCCAATCCGTAAGCATCGCCTTTCACAACAGCAGACACGATTGCTTGCGGAGCAAGCTCGTTCTTAATCTTATGATAATTGTCTGCGACATGATTCAGATTCATCACCGCTACCGATAAAATCTGAGGCTCTACTTTGTTCAAAACGTCTTGTACTTCTTTATCCATGTTAAATCTTCTTATCTGTTCTTTTCTAAATTATCAAACTTTGTAAGCTGGCTATCAAAATATAACTCCACTGTTCCGATTGGTCCATGTCTTTGCTTTGCAATAATCAACTCAGCTTTATTGTGAGAATTTTGCAGCTTGGTGTACCATTTCTGGAAATTCGGATCTTCTTCTGACGGACGTGCCCGCTCCAAATAATATTCTTCTCTATATATGAACATGACTACGTCAGCATCTTGTTCGATGGAACCGGATTCGCGGAGGTCTGCCAGCTGTGGTCTTTTGTCATCTCTGATTTCAACTGCGCGGGACAACTGTGACAACGCAATAATCGGAATATTAAGTTCTTTCGCCATAGCTTTCAGTGCTCGAGTGATTTCTGAGATTTCCTGAACTCTATTGTCGTTTCTTTTATCGGCCGAACCTAACAATAATTGTAGATAATCGATAACAATTAAATCCAAGCCCGATTGCCTCTGCAACTTTCGAGCTTTTGTTCGAAGAGATGAAACTGTCATAGCGGGAGTATCTTCTATGAACAAATTTAAATCTGCGAGTTTATTCTTTATATTATTGATTTTCGCAAATTCATCTGCGGTAATTAATCCGCGACGAACTTTTGAGGATGCGATTTCGCTTTCCTGCGAAAGGATTCTTTCTACCAACTGCTCAGCGGACATTTCTAAAGAAAAGAAAGCAACTTTGCCGCCAGATGGACGTTTCAATAATTCATCATTTGCGATTCGAAAAGCCATATTTGTCGATAACGCGGTTTTTCCCATAGAAGGGCGGCCTGCCAAAATAATTAAATCCGAACGGTTAAATCCGCCGAGCAAATCGTTCAAATCTACAAATCCTGTAGTGATACCGATAAGTTTATTGTCATTTTTATAAGCGGCTTCGATAGTTTTAATCGTATCAGTCGCGATATCGACGAACTTTAAACAGCGATTTTGACGATCATCGATTGCGAGATTGTATAACTCCGTTTCCGCTTTTTCGATTTGTTCCGCGCTGGTACGTTCTAGATCAAAGCGTCCGGCATCGTGACTCATTTGTTCACCTAAAAGAATCAGACGGCGACGGATATACAAATCGTAAATGAGTTTTGCGTAATCGCTGATTCCCGCAATCGATACGACTGCATTTACTAATTGAACGAGGTAATTTCCGCCTTCTATTCTTTTCAAATCGTTATGTTGCTCAAAATATGCACGCAAAGTAATTGGATCGGCGACTTGTCCTTGGATTATCAAAAAACTTATCGCTTTATAAATTTCTCCGTTCACGGGGACAAAAAAATGTTCAGGCAACAAAGTATCTGCAATCTCTTCGAAAGATTCATTACTTAACATAAGA
>JAFQBQ010000003.1 GCA_017416635.1 Alphaproteobacteria bacterium
AGCGGGGTATTTCCGTCAGCGTCTTCGGCGTTAATATTTGCTCCCGCTGCTATTAGGAGTCTTGCAATTAAAAGTAACTGTAAGACAGGCATTTTTCCCGACATGCTTGCACACCAGTGCAATGGCGTTATTCCTCTATTGTCATCTGAATCATCAACTATACTCTTAAGTTCACTGAATTCAGTATCTCCATCTTTTAGAGCTTTATCTTTAATATACTGAATTAGATTGGCAATTGTAAAAACGCCGTAATCATTTTTTAATAAAAACAACAATAACGGCACCTTTGATTCCAAAACCTCTCCACGATCATTTTTGTCCAAAAAACCAGTATAAAAATCTATCTTTCCATCATCTAATAATGAATTTAGTACCTCCCAGTTTTTTTCTGAACCGATATATCCAAAACTTTCTAAATAACTAGATACATCATCCAATTTATTCAAATCTATATCCTCTATACCCAATATTTTACATAAATTTTGCTTAATTTCCTGGTTGTTTGATCCTAAATCGAAATTCCATATAATTGCCCCTAGATCGGGTAAATTATTCGCTTCTACACATGAAGAATTTTCTAAGATAAATTGAGGATTTTTTCCCTCTTGATAGAATTTTTCCGCATTTTCATATCCTGTATTAAAATCTTCATCTCCACGTGACTTGGCATTTAAATCCATTAAGAGCTGACAGTAGTAAAGAAAATCTGCATCTTGTAACTTTTTTACAAACTCTTCATGCCTAGTTGCTTCTTTTAGAGGCATTTCTGTAAAAGCGTTCATTCCAGGCGTTAGATTCGCTACTATGCTTTCTTCATCCTTTTCATTTTGCATACGCATGTCATTGCGGTGCAATAAGCGAGGATCCTGCTGATAGTCTGCTTCCATTCCTTGAGCTGAATAAAATGCGGTCAGCATGCTAAACGTAATCAGTATGTTTTTTTTCATTTTTAATCTCCTAACAATAACATACACCATTTGGAATCTGACACAAGATTTACATGTTGTAAAGATTTTTTTCTTATTTATTTTACTTTGTTGCCAAAATACGACAGCATATTTGTACTACCGATTATATTGCACGAATACACAACGTGGAGATTTGGTTACCGGTACAATAATGGATTAGGCTTGGATCAACTAAGAAGAAGGAATCGATACAAGCAATTACACAGATAAACGATGATTGAAGATATCATATTTTGTTTTATAGATGATTTCTGCCAAGAGCAGGAAAAAGAAATTCAGACATACCTGATTAAAAATGGCAGGAATACCAGAAAAACCATCCGAGTACTAAAGTGAGATTGATAAGGAATGTCCGTGTCAATCGTAACAGAGGAAATGATCAATCGGAATTTTAGCGCTACTTTGATATTACGGGATTTGCGGTTTCGAATTATTTCTAAAATGGCTTAAAGAAGTGCTTGTGCTAAATCTTAAGAAAAATCAAATAGTTATAATGGACAACACAAGCATACATAAGTCTTTGAAGATCATAGACGCGATCGAGAAATCCGGATACAGGCTCGTATATCAGCTGGCATATTCTCCAAATTCGATGATATCTAGTATGTAAATGAAACTTTATTCGTCGTTGATTCCCCAGAGATCTGAAGATTTCATCCAGCCTTTGATTTTATTGATATCGACTTTTATCCAATCTTTTTCATTTTTTATGACTTTCGCGATGACATTTTTTTCAACTCGCGCAATCGGAAATGATTCCGATGAACTTCTATACAATAAAGCGTTATCACTGGTGACTATTGCGGTATTTTTTCCAGATATCATATTTTGATGAATCCAACCTTCAGTATTGTCTAGAAATTTTACCTTTTTCCACTGCTGAAATTCCGCGATAAACATCATAGGAAGTCCTGACTTTATGAAAATCCAACTGATTGGGAATTCTTCGCCTGGTCCTACTCTCATGTTAATTTTTGAAGATTTTAAGCTAACAAACTGCTTCGCGAAAATTACTTCGGGAGACATTATTATTAGGGAAAGCAAAAAGTTTATTAACTTCATTATCTTCAAATTCGGATTAGATGACTACCTTAAAATTTTGGTTTCGGTTTTGAAATGCTTTCTGCAAACCGAAATGTATTTTTCATTTCCTCCGATATCTATCTGCTGCCCTTCCGTAATTTTATTTCCTTCCGCGTCTATTCGCATATTCATTGTTGCTTTTTTCCCGCAGAAACAAACTGTTTTTAGTTCTACTAAAATATCCGCAATCGCAAGAAGTCTTTCGCTGCCGGAAAAACAATTTCCCTGAAAATCCGTTCGCAATCCATAAGTCAAAACAGGAATATCCAAAAAATCTACAATATCCCCGAGCTGATCTACTTGCTCTCTCGAAAGAAACTGCGCCTCATCGACCAAAACACAGGATAAACCTTCCAGATTTTTTACGTAATCATAAAAATTAAAATTCGCATCATAAATGACAGCTTCTTTTTGAAGTCCAATTCTCGACTTAATCAGCCCTTTTCCGTATCTATCATCAATTGCGTTAATAAAGAGAACGGTCTTCATTCCTCTTTCACCGTAATTGTGATCGGTTTGAAGCAACGAAGTAGTTTTCCCCGCATTCATAGCTGAATAATAAAAGTATAAACTCGCCATAATGATGTTCCTGCTTAATTCTAAAAAAAGAGGAGCCTAAGAAGCGTTATCCTAGGATCTGCATGTGGCTGAATCCTAAGGTGGGCACCATATATACAGACCACGATCTGCACAGGGACAGTTCCCTTTCTATATTTAGGCCACCGAGATTTATTAATATCGAGTTCTTACGCCCCTCAGAGATAAATTTAAAAAACAATACGCAAGAAATCAACATATAACTGTGATTGTTTTCTGTTTTTATTTTTCTTATCTGTAATTGCGAGGAATGGAATAAAAGCGATTTATATTTGGAATCGTTATTCGATATGATATAAAATGGTAGGTTTCATAAAAACGTGGAGATTGAGTGTATGCATAGGGAAAATTTACGGTTAAAACTTGAAAAATATCGTCCAGCAACCGAAGAAGATGCAGAGAACAAATCTCGCATGTTGGATTTTTTGAGTATGCATGATGATTGTTTCGAAAGGTCTCTTCCGATCGGGCATTTTACTGGTTCTTGCTGGCTTGAAAACTGTGATGGAACAAAATTTCTTCTGACCTTACACAAAAAAATCGGCCTTTGGCTTCAGCTAGGCGGACACGCCGATGGAGATTCCGATTTAGCTCAAGTTGCACTGAAAGAAGCGCGTGAAGAATCAGGTTTGAAGCATGTTGAACTTGTTTCTGAAGATATTTTCGACATAGGAATTCATTTGATTACGGAGTACAAAGGAGTTCCTGCACACTATCATTATGATGTTAGATTTCTGTTGCGAACCAGCGATCCAAACAACGACATATCAATATCCGATGAATCAGATGATTTACGCTGGTTCGAAAGTCTGCCCACAAATTTTCCGAATTTAGGCTGCGACGTCCCTATCCAATTCAACAAATGGCAAGCTTTGAAAAATCGGACAGGAACTAAAACATGCTAATTCGCGTTTTCTTCATCTTTTTTTGAAACGGTCGAGCTCACTTTTTGTTTATATTTTTCCCAGCTTGTCCCATGAAAATTCATTAATGCATCGTAGACTTCAGTCGGAAGTTGATAGTGGAAAAAAGGTAAAGTTGCCTCTGCCCCGAGGTGATCTCCTCTTATTAAGCAATTTAAGTCAAGAGATAAGGGCCAATCGTTCATGCGACTTAGTAACAAAATTCTCCTATTTATCGGCTTTTCTAAGCGAAGAGAAGTAATGTCTTCAGTTGAGGTATGAACAGTTTCTTCAAGATATGAAATATATCCATTCGTTAGTAAAGCAACTCCAAAAATCTGCCATACCTCCGCGCTAGATTCCATTAAGAAAGATGCGAGAAAAACATCTACATTACTTTTAACACATGCAATAAAATCATCGATACTTTTAATTTTCCCAAAAGTTTTTTGTAACTTGGCTAAAAATGAAGGATCTTTTTCTATTTGCATTTTCAAGAAAGAGCAGAGACGTTTGTCAAAATCATCGATACTTTTAATTTTCCCAAAAGTTTTTTGTAACTTGGCTAAAAATGAAGGATCTTTTTTTATTTGCATTTTCAAGAAAGAGCAGAGACGTTTGTCAAAATCATCGATACTTTTAATTTTCCCAAAAGTTTTTTGTAACTCGGCTAAAAATGAAGGATCTTTTTCTATTTGCATTTTCAAGAAAGAGCAGAGACTTTCGTATACGGAAAAATTAAAGAACTTCGGCGCAATGGTCGACATCGTTTCATTTGCTTTATCTGAATCAAATTTTGCAGAAAATAAATCCAGGGAATGTCCGCATTCATGAAAGAAAACTTGACTGCTTTCGATAAATGTTCTCTCTGACCTACCTTCTCCATTGGATCTTAATGCAATTCCTGCCGGAGAATAGCACGACATTTCTCCTTCAAAAATTTCATTTAAGCATTTTCCGTAAGCAAGCCTGGAGCAAACGGATTGTATCGATGAAGCTCTTGCAAAAAAGCAAATCATTAATTCTCGATATGTTTTCGATTCTAAAGAAGACTTAGCTATCATTTCTTGTATTTTTTGCTTAAGTCCTTCATTTGAGCTGTTAAGATCCTTAATTTCCAACTCATGATTTTCATTCATGAATTGATTCGGAAAATTAAATTTAGATAAATACTTATCAAATAACGCTGCATCTTTAGCATGATCAGCGTCGTGCAACCAGTTCAAAAAAAACTGACGATCGCTATCACTCAAATATATTCCTCTGATATAACTTTCGGCATCGATAATTCTAACTTCAGAAATATCACTTAGTTTAAGAGCATTTTTAACTTTTTCTACGGCTTCTTGCTCTTCCGGTTTTGGAGGACGAGATATTAAATTAACTTCGTCCAATGCCGGTTCTGTCATCTTAGACACTTGTTCAAGCCATTTTTTATATGATTCTAGTTCATAAATTTGATCGTTTTGATTTGTATCCCGCTCTTTACGTTCATAAAAGTAATTCCACGCCGCTTTGCTAGCTTGCTGCTTCATTTCTTGCCAGGTGTTATACATTGCTGAGACTTGCTCTTCTTGAGGATTTTTCAAAGACACTACGACGTTAGGAGTTAATTGTTCTTGAATTAATCCTTTTTGGAGCTGTTCTTTTATTTGATTCCAAACTTTGCGTGGAGCAATTTGTTCTTTTTTAGAATATTCGAGTGAACCCTTAATTGAAGGCAACTGGGGAAAAATCATTCCATACAAATCGGCAACAAAAAGTAAAGCTGGTAAAAATTTTTTCATAAGGACCTCGTTAAGTTAATAAGCACAACGCTGTCAATGTATACTTAAAAAACACCTTATGTCAAGTGGACTGCATTTTTTGTTTTTTTGTAAAGCAAAATACGAAATATTCCGAAACTGCCTAAAAGTTACATTCCATATTTCAAATATCCAAAACCGAGGTCTTTCCGAATTTTGCGGACAAATCATCGATGTGATGCAACAAATAATAAATCGGCTCTAGGTCCTTTGTGTCCAAATCTATAACTGCGCCCCAATCTATGCGGCTATGGTGAGTTGCAATCATTTTTGCAACGACTTCGAAGCCCGCTGTCATGCACATCGAGTAGCCCCATTGCGAATGACTGACCCATCTTGAGATAAATGCATTATTATATGCGATCGCTCCGCTTTCCATATCGATATTGTATTCCCAGATTTTTGCGAAATCGTGCAGAATACATGCAGCATAAACTGTCCCCCTATCGATTTGCGGATGCTTATCAATGAAATCCTTTGCGATATCCAAACATTCGACGGTATGTTCGAGCAGACCTCCCAAAAAATTATGATGCATTGAAACCGCTGCCGGCGAAACTTTAAATGCTTCTCCGTAATCTGACATTAACGAATTTACAAATTTTTTCAGCTTCTGATCGGCGATGCATTCAATGTAATTTTGCAAAGTCGCGTACAAAGAATTTCTCTGTTCCTCAGATAATCCTATTTTTCCTTCCCTAACTACAACAAAATCGTGAAGCACGTAATCAGGATAGCCAGAAGAAGGTTCGTCGTAACTTGAAACTCGAATAACATTTGCGATACGAAAAAAACTTTGCTGCGGAAATTTTCTCAAATCATTTTTCCACATTATCGCAGGAAATGTTTGCGATCTGTCTATCGTCGACAAAGTCATTCTGCGAAAATCATCTCCTTTGGCAGTTTTCTGAACGACAGATGAAACTATTTGCAATTCCATATTTAATAAATTTGGTCTTTCTAAATTTTGCATATATTCTCCTATTTCTTTTTTTTGAAAATTTTTAAAGTCGGATCAATTCGGATCATGTTTTCAGCAATTTGGACACTGTTTAGCGCAGCTCCTTTTCTTAAATTATCCGAGACAACCCAAAACAATAAACCATTTTTAACAGATGAATCTTTTCGGATGCGGCTGACAAATACTGCGTCCTCTCCTTGGATATCCAACGGGGTTGCGAAAATTTCTTCCTTACGGCGATCTATGACAAGCATTCCTGGAAACGATTCAAATGCCGAAGTCGCATCACTTACCGAAATTTCTTTACTGAATTCGCACGCAACACTGATTCCATGTCCGATAAAAACAGGAACGCGAACGCATGTTACAGCTACTCCGATGTTTGCCATTAATATTTTGCGAAGTTCAGATGCAATTTTATCTTCTTCATCGCTTACGCCGTTTGCATAAATATTTCCGATTGCGGGAATGACGTTAAATGCGATTTGCTTTGAAAAAACTTCACTCGTAATTTCTGTTGTCGCGATAGTTGATTTGGTTTGATTATATAATTCATCGATGGCTTTTTTTCCTGCTCCCGAAACTGATTGATAAGTTGACGCAACAACTCTTTCGACAGGGGCAATTTTGTTTAGTGCTTTTAACGCCATAGCTAATGGCACGGCGACGCAGTTTGGCGTTGAAATAATTCCGAGCGGAGCGCCTTTTTCCAAAACTTCCGCATTTATTTCAGGAACGACCAGCGGCACTTTAGGCTCAAGACGAAACGCGGCAGTTTTATCGATGATCGTTACACCATTATCTGTTAAATATTTTGCGTGAGATTTCGAAAATGAAGAGCCTGCACACAAAATCGCAATATCTATATCCGAAAAATCTACAGTATCGAATTTTTCAACAACCACATCATGATCATTAAAAGATACTTTTTTCCCGACAGAGCGATCTGACGCAATTGCGCAAATTTTATCCACTGGGAATTTTCGTTCGGCAAGAATTTTTAAAGTATTATGCCCGGCATTACCAGTCGCGCCGATAACTGCAACATTATATAAGCGTTTTTGCATTGTTTGACCAAACTCCTAAATGCGTCCGTTGATTTTACTCTGCATTTTCCTTAACATAAAGTAGATTTATTATCTTGGAAACCGAATTGCAATTATTTGAACAAGTTGCTCCGTTAGCAGACAGAATTCGACCGAATAATTTTGATGAAATTATCGGACAGACCTTTTTAAACCAAATGCCTGCGATTGAAAATTTGCAGTCTTTGATTTTATGGGGGCCTCCAGGTTCCGGGAAAACTTCGTTTGCAAAAATTATCGCCAAGCAAAGCGGATTGCATTTTGAAGAGACGTCTGCGGTCATGCATGCGACGGCGAAATTCAAATCTATTTTCGATGAATTAGGTAAAGACAGCTTAAGCAAAGTTATTATTTTGGTAGATGAAATTCATCATTTAAATAAAGGTCAGCAAGATATTTTTCTGCCGCATCTGGAAAACGGTTCGCTAATACTAATCGGAACTACAACGGAAAATCCATCGTTTGAATTGCGGCCGGCATTGCTTTCGCGATGTAAAGTCATTACGTTCGATCGACTTCAACTCGGCGACTTGGATAAAATTTTGCAGCGAGCTGAAAATTATTTAAAAAAGGAATTGCCGTTGTCTCCCGAAGCTCGGCAGCATCTTTGTTTAATGGCGGATGGTGATGCGAGATATTTATTAAATCGTGCAGAAGAACTTTTCGCAGCAAATTTATCTCATAAAATGGATGTGGAAGAACTAAAGTCATTTTCTCCAAAACGAGCCGCTGTTTATGATAAAAATTCCGAAGAGCATTACAATTTAATTAGTGCGTTGCATAAGTCTTTGCGTGGTTCGGATGTTGATGCGGCGCTGTATTGGATGAATCGCATGTTACAGGCGGGCGAAGCTCCTCTTTATATTTTGCGACGTCTTATAAGATTTGCGAGCGAAGATGTCGGGATGGCCGATCCGAATGCTTTGGTTCAAGCGTTGGCCGCGCATAAGGCCTATACGATTTTGGGATCTCCCGAGGGCGAATTAGCAATCGCGCAAGCTGTTATTTATCTTGCGACCGCTCCGAAATCCAATAAAGTTGATGTCGCTTACATGCAATCTTCGGCATGTGCAAAATTTTATGGTTCGTTGCCTGTTCCAAAAAAAATTCGCAACGCACCGACGCGATTAATGAAAGAATTAGATTATCACAAGGGATACGTTTACGATCACGATACTGAAAACGCTTTTTCAGGAACAAATTTTTTTCCGGAAGAAATGTCGAGAAAGAAATTTTACTCGCCAGTTGAGCGCGGATTTGAACGCGAAATAAAAAAAAGAATCGAATGGTGGGACAAGCATCGGAAGAATGATTGAGTTCATTACGATTTTTTTAATGCCATAACAGATCTTGTTTTTTTATCCAGAATTTATCCATTCATCCCTTTGATTTATCAATCTTGTAAAAACATGTCAAAAGATGTATCTTCTAGGCAGCTTGTGGGGATTTTATGGCTAAAGAAGATTTAATTGAGTTCGCGGGAGAAGTGATTGAAGTGTTGCCGAGTGCGATGTTTAGAGTAAAATTGGAAAACGGACATACGATTTTAGCGCACACTTCAGGAAAAATGAAAAAGAACAGAATAAGAGTTCTTGCCGGAGATAAAGTCAATGTAGAGATGACTACATATGATTTCACAAAAGGTCGTATAACGTTTAGATCAAAATAGCAGACCTCAGGTTTTTTCGATTGACTCTCATAAGGGGTATGAATATTTCTTCTGGTATGCTAGGCTGGCCTGAAGTGCTTTGGAGGATATATGAAAAGAGTCATAGTGACATGTGCAGGAGTAGCTCTTGCTTTTTTTGTATACGGAGAAGAGCTCAAACAGGAGAAAGCAGAGGTTCCGTCATTTGTAGAAAATTCTGAAACAAATAAAAAGGAAATTGTATCCAATAAGGAACAAAAAGCTGAAGTAAGTGAGCAATCTAAGTCATTAGAGCAAAGTTTGGCTCCGCAAAAGAAGTTGGCAGATGACCTCGAAAAAAATTTCGCAAAAATTCCTGTTGAAGAAAAAGTGATGGATAGATTATCAGCAGGGATTAATGAAATAAGTGAAGTCGCTGAAAGCAATCTAACTCAAAAATATGAAAATAATAAGTCAGATGGGAATAATCTTCCGAAAAAAGCTGAAGATCTAAAGCAAGAAGATCAAAAATCAACGCTAACTGATCAGGCTTCCGTGAAAATTGAAGATTCGAAGCATGATAATAAGCAAGTTGCATCAGCTACAGAAAAAGTTTCTGCGAATATCGAAAGACGTATCGATAAATCTGAAGAAATAAATCCAAAAACCATCTTTGGAAAACATTCAGATAAGTTAGAAAAACTATCGTCTGATAATATTTCTGACGAATCTCACGATGACAAAATGCGTAAGGCTTTGCAAATAATTCATGATCAGATTATTTCAGTAATGTCAGGACAGCCGTCTGATGTTCAAAAAGTTTTTGAGCAGTTAAGGACAATTTTTTCAGATGAAGAATTTACCGACGGAGAGTTGCTGGAATTTATCGACGATGCAACAGAAATTCGGCAAAAATATTATCAAGTTGTGGAATGTATGGCTCGCATAGAATATGCCAAAAGAACTTTGCAGCACGGTTTTTCGCCAAAACAAGCTTTGATTTTGACGAGTTCTGAATATATGAAGCTTCCGGCGTTTATTCTTCAACCGTCAGGAAATGAAGTAAAGTTCAACGGTATGATTTCTGATATCGGCTGCGGAGTGATGTGGAAAGATCGACTGAAATATCTTTTTGCTTTGCATACTTACTTTGGGGAAGGTCAGCCTGCCGCGCTGGGCACGTTTAAAAATTTTCCGAATCGCGTATCAAACTATATTCGGTTGCTGGAAGAAAATGATAAATTCTGCAAAGAATATTTTAAGCATGTAACTTACTCCATTGCACAAGAGTTTTATTTGAGAGAAGTTGATTCCAAAACCATTAAAAATATTTTTCAAATAAGTGATGATGAATTTAAAAATTTTGTTCTACCATTTGATATAAGGTAGAAATACAAAAAAATTTGTGAATTAATGTTAATTTAACACTTTCGTTCGACAATTCATCCTGTAGTGGGGAGTGTAAAGAATGAGAGTGTTATTTTTTTCTTTGTGTTTATGTTTTTTTGGAGCAAATGCTGAAGATAATCCCAAGCCATCTTTGTTCTCAAAAGTAAAAAGTGTATCAGTTGAATATTGGAATAAGTTATCTGATACCTGCAGAAATCAGTACGATAAAATAACAAAAAGTAGGATCGTCATTGATGCGGAAAACAAGGGCAAGGAATTAATAGAGACTACACAGGAAAAGGTGAAACAAATAAAACAGAGCGTCGCTGAATATCGGATAGGGAATATTACAGATGAGGTTCGAAATAAAAGGAAAGAAGTAATTGCTTCAGGGAAAACTCTTTTAAAAGAACTAGCTGATTGGCAGATGTCGATAAAAAATTTAAAAATAGAAAAGTATGAAGAGCAGGCCAAAGTATATCAAGTCGGAGCGCAGAGAGTAGCGGATATTTTGGATGAATTTAAAACTGATCCAGAAAATATAAATGAAGCGAGAAAAATGATTGAAAAAACTTCTGCGGATGCTGCTTATGTTCTAAACATACTTTCCGATGAATGGGTAAAAACTGAAGTTTCCGAATTCATTAAAAATTATGAAGATTTCGTACAATCAGTAGATTTAATGGAGCAGCACGCAAGACAAGAAAATGCGTAAGCAGCATAAATATTTACAAATGGCAATTGTCTAGGTTAGATACTAATATTTTTTATATGGACAGGAATTTTCCAATCGGCGACTAGTATCACATCGAAGCTGGAAAAATAATTTTGATACTTCGGATTACGTTTGAAAAATATTTGAGCTGCATTTTGAATTCGATGCAATTGTTTTGGAGTCAGCGCGATGAGACATTTTTCTTCATTTTTTCTGGACTTGACTTCGACAAACGCAATCGTGTTTTTTTTGCGCGCAATAATATCGATCTCGCCGCAAACCGTTTTATAACGATGTTCTAAGATACTGTAGCCTTTTGCAATCAGCAAAAACATGGCTAAATATTCGCCGACGTAACCTTTAAATTCCGTTCGATTCATTTTTTAACTTGACTGCTTTTTGATAAACGATTTTTTTGGACATACGATATTTGTCCGAAATTACATTCACCGCTTCTTTCAAATGGTACGTTTGCAATAAAGTCGCAAGTTCTGTAAACGCATCTTCTTCATCTCGTTGTTCAGACTTCGCGCCTGACACAATTATCACAAATTCTCCGACGGGTTCATTTTCATCAAAATAATTTATCAACTCCGCCAAATTTCCCCTATAAAAATTTTCGTAAATTTTTGTAATCTCTCGACAAATGCAACAAATTCTATCTCCGAACACATCCAGCATATTTTTCAGGCAATCAATCATCCTCTTCGGCGATTCAAGAAAAACTAAAGTTTCTGTTCGGTCTTTTAATGATATCAAAGATTGCGTTCGCGCGTGCAACTTAGGTGGAAGGAATCCGCAAAACGTAAAACTATCTGTTGGCAATCCCGCTGCGCTCAATCCCGCAATAAATGCGCACGCTCCGGGAATTGGAAAAACATCGATATCATTTTGAACACACCAATTTACTAAACGAAATCCCGGATCGGAAATCATCGGCGTGCCCGCATCCGATATTAAAGAATAAATTTTCCCGCGCTCGATTTTTTTTACAACCTCATTTGAAATTTCGTTATATTCATGACACGAAACCAACGGAACATTTATTTCATAAAAACTCAGGAGCTTTCTAGAATTCCGCGTATCTTCTGCAAAAATCAAATGCGACTTTCTCAAAATATGGATTGCACGCAAAGAAATGTCAAAGATATTTCCGATAGGAGTTGCAACAGTATACAATCCTGGTTTATCCTGCTGAGTAGAGATTTTGGTGAAGATTTTCTCTAGTAATTGAGGTGAAAGAAATGTATTCGACAATGAAATTGCTCCCTTTAATTTTGCTAGTGGCCTGTTCGCAGATTGATGATACAACGAAATTACAGCGTATGCCACCGAAGAAAATATCGACGACGCAATCTCAGTTGAAAATTTTAAAAATATTAGCTCATGAAAAAGCAGAAAATTCTGTAGTATTGTTAGTTCCTCTTTCAGGTGCGAATAAAGCGTTGGGGCAAGATATCTTAAACGCTTGCCTTTTGGATAATAACGATTCTCACACCGATTTTTACGTACTGGATTCCGAATCTGAAGATTTCGAAAACTTGCAAACAAAATTTCCAAATCTAAGAGCTGTTATAGGACCGGTTTTTTCGCACGAGACGCACAGATTTTCGACGATGTTCCCGCAGGTCCCGATTTTCTCTTTATCTAATAATGCGGATATAAGCAACACTCATGTTTTCGCTTGCGGAATTTCTCCACAGGATGAATTGAAGGCGATGTTTACGTTCGCTAAAAATTTTCGCAAACAAGGATTGATAATAATTCTTCCTGAAGATGATCAGAATAATCAATTAGTTCAGTTGATTCAAAGACACGCGAATTTAGCAGGATTTTCGGAAGAAAGTATCATGTCTATAAAGTTCAACACAAAAGAAATGAATTCAATTTGCGATTTTCTGCGAGCGAATCAAAATCAAATTATTTTTTCGATGGTTCCCACGTGTAATTTTGAGCAATGTGTAGAAGACGTTCCGATTTTTGCATTCAGCGCGCAAGTATTATCTAATCCGAAAATTTGGAACAATGCAATATTTGCACAGCCGGAAACAGAATCACAAAAAGAATTTGTCGATAAATACAAAGCAGCTTATGGAGAAACTCCATCAATCATTGCGATAATCGCGAAAGATTTAATGAACGCTATCAACGAATCTTATCCAAATTCAAAAGAATTGCTGGATGAAACATATCATGGAATGCTGGGAGAATTTAAATTCGTCAACAATCAAGGAGTCGTTCGCAATTTTTCTTTGTTTAGGATGGAGGACGGCGAAAAAGTAAGAGCATACGATGATTAGATATTTCCCAAATATACTTACGACTTCAAGAATATTTTTGACCGCAGCTTTTGCGTACTGTTTTTTGCAAGAGCAATTTATTGAGGCGTTGATTTTATTTTCATTATCTGCAACATCTGACTTTTTCGACGGGTACTTGGCTCGGCGTTTACAAATTACGTCTAGATTCGGAGCTATATTAGATCCGATTGCGGACAAATTAGCAATGTTTGTTTCTTATTCAATTTTCTTTATCGCGGGAATAATTCCAGGATGGTTACTTTACGTCGTTATAGGTCGAGATGTTTTGATCGTATCAACTGTCTTACTGTGTTTTTTAAATAAAGTTGCGATAGAATTCCGCCCCATATACTCAAGTAAGATAAATACCACTATACAGTTTATATTTGTCGTAATCGTCTTGATATTAAAAGCATTTTCGGTCAGTATATCTTTGTCGCCGTTTATGTTGATCGTTTGTTTTTCGACGATTTATTCAGGAGCTGAGTATGCACAAAAATACAAATGGATTGTTCCTCAATTATTCAAGCAGTAAGCCTTTTCTGTTCATTATTTTCAGTCTGGCGATTTTCTGTTATTTGTTTTCAGACA
>JAFQBQ010000030.1 GCA_017416635.1 Alphaproteobacteria bacterium
GTCGCTATTGCCTCGCGCATCGGATTTTCGGGAAATGTCTACATCAGACCTGATTTAATAATCGGAGAAGCGAAAGAGGAAATCATTTTAGACACGGCAATTCAAGACGATTCTTACGGTACATCAGGAACTCTGCAAGAATGGAATGATTTAGTCGCAAGGTGGTGTGTCGGAAATTCACGTTTGATTTTCGCTATCAGTGCTGCGTTCGCAAGTCCATTGTTGAATCTATGCGATTTACCGAACTTCGGCTTTCATTTTGTAGGGAACAGTTCTTCGGGTAAAACAACATGCTTAAACATCGCTGCGTCGGTTTTCGGAAATCCCAAGTATGTCGTGACGTGGAAAGCAACTGACAATGCGATGGAAACTATTGCGTTCAGGCGTAACGATTCTCTGCTGATTCTTGATGAATTGTCTGAAATATCTCCGTCAAAAGCCGGCGAAGTCGCTTATATGCTTGCTAATGGTCAGGGGAAGAAAAGACTTGATAAAGACTGCAATGTTCGTGAAACACTGTCTTGGCGATTGATTTTTCTTTCCAGTGGTGAAGTGGATTTAAATTCGCATATGGCTGAAGATAGCAAAACGTCCAAAGCCGGTCAGAAAATCCGTCTACTAAATATCACAGCTAAGGCGTCAAAAGACAGCAGTGGAATTTTTGAAAACTTAATGGGTTTCCAAGATGGTGCGGAGTTTTCTGATTACCTTCGAGAAAAGGCATCGAAATATTATGGAACAGCCTCAATTGAGTTTATCAAGCAAGTGTTAGATCACCAAACGGTAATTCGAGACCAGTACAAAGAAGAATTTCAAAAGCTCAAATCGCAGTATCTACCTGCGAACGCAGAAGGTCAGGATATGCGAGCGTTTGAGCATTTTATGTTTGTAGGGTTCGCTGGTGAATTAGCAATAAAATACGGTGTTATCTGTTGGAAACCTGATATTGCTTATCAAGCTGCTATTGCTTGCTTCAATTCATGGCTTGACGATAAAGGTGGTATTGGCAACGACGAAGATCATCAGATTTTAGAACATGTGAAATCTTTCTTTGAATTGCATGCTCACAGTCGGTTTTTCGATTTAGATGGCTTTAGCGATCAGAAAATCAGCAATATGGCAGGCTATAAATCAGTATACAAAGATGCGGTAACATTTTTTGTATCGCCCTCTGTGTTTCAGAATGAAATTTGCAAAAACTTCAATCGAAAATCTGTGATTTCATTGCTGATCGACAAAGGATTTTTATTGAAAGATCACAACGGAGATTATCGACAGCAAAAATGGACTCCGTATGGGAATAAAAAAGTCTATGTAATTTCGGGAAAAATTTTGTTGGGGTGAAATGAAGATGGCCTCAAAACTTAGCAAGCCAGAGAAATTGGCAGATATGTTGTGCAAAGCGATAAAAAGATACACGAAAGCCCGGAAACAAGAGAAAAAGAATGGGTTGGCGGTTGACTCTTCTCGACAAAAGAGCGTAACTGTGACCGTTAAGATTGACAAATTGGAGAACAAAAATGAATCAATATGATAATAAAAACGACCTATTAGTGATAAAGCAGATATTGGCGTTGAAATCGATGTCCTTTGGCGAGCTTGATAAGCTCTGGACGAAAATGTTTGATGCTCCGCCTGCGTTCAGAACAAAGTCCTATATGATTCCGAAATTGGCGTACAAAATTCAGGAATTAGCCTATGGCGGAATTGATTCTGAAACCGAAAAGAAATTGAAATATGAGGCTAATCATCTAAACAGAAATAGAAAGTATACCCCGATGGTCGGTACGAAAATTGTAAAAGAATACAAAGGAAAAATGATTGAAGTAACCGTTGTTGAGGAAGGTTTTTCTTATGACGGGGTAGTGTTCAAATCGCTCTCGGCTGTTGCTCAGAAAATTACGGGAACGAAATGGAACGGCTTGAAATTTTTCAACATCAACGGAGAGTGTTAATGTCTGAGGAAAAAATACTGCGCGAAGTCTTTATTCCCGTAAAAATTGTGAAGCGAGGTTCGGCAAAATCAAAAATCGTACATCAAAACGATTCTCCTAAAATGCTGAACCGACCGCTGTTGCGAGCCTTGGCAAAGGCTTACAGATGGGAAAACGGCATTAAAGATCTTGGGGGAGTTGACTGGTATATCAACAAAAATAAGCTATCGAAAGCGTATGTTCGGCGACTTTTAAAATTGAATAA
>JAFQBQ010000031.1 GCA_017416635.1 Alphaproteobacteria bacterium
GAGAAAAATGAGGACGAAAAATTTGATTGTTCTGAAGAAAATATTCGCAGATATTTAAAATATAGCGAGCGTTTGTTCGATAAAATTTCTTCTGTAATTTTTTGGATTTCTATGTTTAGGTCTGTTAAATGAATTTTTGCGTAGGTAGATGTATAGGGAAATAGAGAATGAAAATAGAAACAACAAACAATAATTCTGTTAATGATTATTATATAGAGGCATTTCGTAAACTTGAGAATGGAAAAAAGCACTCTTGGAACTGGGCGGCAGCAATTTTCGGAACAACGTGGCTCATTTATCGTAAGATGTATTTATATGCTTTTTTATTTCTTTTGTTGGATGTTTTTGCAGTTTTTATTGTGTACTCTGCTACAAGTGAAAAAATCGGTTCGGATTATTTCGTTGATCGATCGACTTTCGAGGCGATATATGTTTGGGGAATCGGCGCAATCAGTTTTTTATTTTTCGGATATTACGGAAATCGTCTTTATTACAAGGCAGTGAAGAAAAAAATCTCAAAAGGATACCATCTGTTAAATAGGTATCACTCTTATTCTATTTCCATAATTGCGATGACAATAATAGTTAGTATTTGCTTTGAGGCATTAAACTCGGAAACCCCAGACAAAATTCCCGGGATAAATGTATTATTGGAGAACGTCGGACCGAATTTGTTTTGGTTTTTTGCTATAGGATGTTATGCGCTCGCAGATTGGATCGCTCGCACTTACTACATAAAAAAGCACGGAGAAAACCAAAACTTCGATGTTTCTGAAGAAAATATTCATCGATATTTAAAATACAGCAACAGAAACCATCTGCCTGGACAAATTCTTTCGGCGTTTTGCTTCGCTGTTTGTTTAATCACATGCCAACATCAAATAGATGAACATAACAAGGGTAGGGGAGTCTCTACCGTCGACAAGAGTGTCTTGGTTCCAGCAGATAAACGCACTATACCTATAAAAAAGTAAAGAGGTAACGGAACTAATGCTATAAAGCAAAACTCTATATTTTGGGTTCAGAAACGCTTAGATAGTTAATGGAGCGATGCTGCTTTTTACCATAGCATCGTTTTGTCTTTCGCGATGACAATAAAAGAATCAATAAACTTAATATTTTAGTTGTGTACAGACCAAATTACGTTTAGAAATTACAGTAGGTATTTTGAAAGTTGAATTGCCGTGGATAACAAGCAGAAGCGTATAGTATTTATGGGATCTTCCGATTTTTCTTTGATCTCTCTGAAAAGAATGTGTGAAAGTGATTTTAATATTGTCGCGGTGTATTCGCGCGAGCCGAAACCGACCGGCAGAAATTACAAAATACAAAAAACAGTAGTGCACTCATATGCCGAAGAAAGGAATATTCCTGTTTTTACTCCAAAAACTTTGCGGAATAGCGAACAAGAAGAAATTTTTAGACAGCTTAATCCTGAAATTGCCGTTGTCGCGGCGTATGGATTAATTATTCCGCAAAATTTTTTGGATATGGCTTCGTTTATAAACATTCATGCATCGTTGCTGCCGAGATGGAGAGGTGCAGCTCCGATTCAAGCTGCGATTTTGGCTGGAGATAAGGAGACTGGCATTTCAATAATGAAAATGGATGCAGGACTCGACACAGGAGATGTTATCTCGATGAAATCAATTCCGATTACTTCTGAAACTTCGTTCGGAGATCTTTCGAAATCCATGGCAGAGCTTGGCGCGGATATGATTTGCAAGACGTTGGAGAATTTTTCGGAAGAAACTTTGCGACAAGCAAAAAAACAACCGGATGAAGGCTTTTGTTACGCTTCAAAAATTTCAAAGGATATGTGCAAATTAAATTGGGAAGATGATTGCATAACAAATTTGAGAAAGATAAAAGCGTTTTCACCTGATCCGGGAGCTTGGCAGGAATATGATGGCATTCGCATAAAAATTTTGGATGCAAAAATGTGTTCTGAAGTTACTCCTAAAGATTTTGTTGTTCGTTGTTCTGACGGATTTTTAAATTTAACTTCTGTACAGCCTGCTGGGAAAAGAATTATGTCAGGGCAAGATTTTATTCGTGGACGCAAAAACAAATAAGGAAAACAATGTATTATATAGACGCCGCAATATTAGGAATAGTTCAAGGGATTACGGAATTTTTGCCGGTAAGCTCTACTGCTCATGTTGAATTGATTTCGCAGTTATTTAATTTGCATGACCTTGGAAAAAATTTTGCGATTCTTTTAAATCTCGGAACACTGCTTGCGTTAATCTCATTTTTTTGGAAAGACTTTTGCAAATTATTTATCGGCGGAATTAATTTTCTTGTAAATAAAAAAACTGACGACAGAGATTTTTTTCTGAAGATTTTGCTGGCCAGCATTCCGACTATTTTAATTTTTGGATCAGCGGAACTTTATAATATCGAAGTTAAATCGACTTTAATTTCTGGAATTTGTCTTATCGTTTTCGGAATAGTTTTATTTTTTTGCGACAGATGCGCTGACAGTAAAACTGTTGTTGATAGAAGAGATGGAATATTAATCGGTATTGCACAACTTTTATCGTTTGTTCCAGGTGTAAGTCGTCTCGGAGCATGTTTATCAATGGGGCGATTTTTAGAGTATTCGCGCGAAGAAAGTTTTCGTTTTTCTATGATATTGTCAATTCCTGCTGCAGGGGGAGCCTGCTGTCTAAAATTATTAAAAATCATCATAGGGCAAATTGAATTTAGTAATTGGTCGGAAGCATTTGTTGGAGTTGCTACGGCATTTGTTATCGGTTTGATTACGTTATTCTTAATAATGAGGTTTCTCAAAACGCATTCTTTTTGTGGAATAGTTATATATCGTATCTTTTTCGGAATATTCGTTTTATTTCACTTTTTTCGTTCTTATTAACTTAAAAGAAACATTTCTCTGTTTTATTGGAATGGATAGCTAGGATGAAAGATTATGCTAATAGATGTTATTGTTCCAAGTTTCGACGAGAGTGGCGAAGATGTAATTATTTCCTCATGGTATAAGAAAGTGGGAGATAAAATTAAATTAGGCGAGGTTATCGCCGAGGCGGAGACGTCTACGGTTGCCTGCGGAATAACGTCAGGATATGACTGTATCTTAGCGAAAATAGAAGCTAAAGAAGGCGATTGCGTTCCTCAAGGAACGAAAATTGCGGTTATCGAGACTGAATCTGAAAATTCTGCTGTATCGATGGAATCCAATTTAGATCAAGTAAAAGAAGAAACTGAAGAGGAATTAAAGAATATCTCTGTCGAGGCGGAGCCTGAACCAGAGCAAAGATATGCGATATTATCTGTTGTTGATGATGAAGTAAAAAGGGAAGAAAACACCCTTGTTTCATCGACTTTGGATAATTTGGAGAAAGAAGAAGAAAGAATTCATAAAGAGGAAGAAAAAGTCGTCGAAAAAATGCTGAATCAAGAAGTTAATGTCGAAGAAGGCATGATTGAAAGTTTATCTGAGCATGCTGAAGAGAAATTTAAAGACATTCTTGAAGATGCA
>JAFQBQ010000032.1 GCA_017416635.1 Alphaproteobacteria bacterium
AACTTTCAACGAGAATGTTTGGAAGACGCGGATAGAATTCAAAGACCTCAATGGAGAAATCTGTACGATCGATGTTGATAATGAGAAATTATCGGACGTTGGTGATCCAGCAAAAGAGCTGATTCACAAAGGATTTTGTCCTGATATCAGTTCCAAAAATTTCAAAAAATATCTACTTAAGTCTTTCAGAAATAGAGAAAAATCAAGCGATATATTGAAGTCAATCAAACTGGCTGGATAGACGCTACGAGCTATTTATGCCCTTCGTTTTCTATCAGCGATTCAAAAAACAACTTCATTATGCAGGAATCGCACGATGTTGGATATGAAATTTCAGGAGTTATCGAAGAATGGCAAAAGCAAGTTGCGGATTTGTGCCAAAATAACAGTCTGTTGACTTTCTCTTTATGCGTTGCTTTAGCTCCCGTTTTATTGCGGTACTTTCCGGAAATAAACACAACAATATTTCATTTGGTTGGTAGATCTTCAATCGGAAAAACCACCGCTTTAAAAGTGGCTGCGTCTGTGTGGGGCAATCCGAAAAAATATATCAAGCAATGGCGAGCAACGGGAAACGCGCAGGAAGGAGTTGCGGAAAAACACAACGACAGCTTGTTGATACTCGATGAAATCGGGCAAGCAAACGACAAGGATATTCAACAGACCGTTTACATGATCGGAAACGAAAAAGGGAAATCGAGAATGACAGCAGATGCAGCGTTGAGAAAAACAAAATCGTGGAGATTATTGTGTCTCAGCTCAGGCGAAATCGGAATCAGTGAAAAAATCGAGGCAGCAGGCGAACGAGTTCATAGCGGTGTTTTAGTTCGGTGTATTGATATCGAAGCACAGTCGGCTAAAGGCATCGGAATATTTGAAGATTTGCGAGGCAGTAATAACGGCAACGAATTTTCAACAATTCTGGCAGAACGAACATCGAAATATTACGGAACGGCAGCGAGGGTTTTTACAGAAGGAATCGTAAAAATCGATGAAAGCACAATTCGTAATACATTTCATGAGTCGTTGGGGAGAATAAAAAGCACGTTAGAACTGAAAAACGTAAAAGATGGAACAACTTCGCGAGTGCTAAACAGTTTCGCATTGATAAATACAGCAGGAACTTTAGCAAGCAGTGATTATATCGGCGTCTTAAATCACAACAGCGTTGCTATAGATGAAGATATCTGCAATGTGTTACAGCGGTGCTTGCCCAACGTTTACAACCAAGAAGACGAAGAAACAGCAATTGTTGAGGATGTTTTACAATTTTTGCAACAAAATGAATCAAGGTTTAGGCGTATTCACAGAAATGATCCAAATCAAGGCTTTGTATACCAAGATGAGGGAAATAGAAACGTAAAATGGCTTGGAGGATTTGAAAGCAAAGAAGAAAGTCGAATATATTATGTATTCCCGAATGCGTTTAAGGATGAAATTTGTAAATGGAAGAGCAGTAAAATGTATAGAAAGATTTTACAAAAAAGAGGGGTTATGCTTACTTATACTGATGGGAAAGACAGGCGTTATACAATCAATGGCGACAGAATAAGAATGGTAACTTTATGTTTTGATGAGCAATCATAAAAAACGTTATTTTTAAGCTGGACACCATGGACAGTTGGACAGCGGCTGAAATATCAGCATTTATATCCTATTGATTTTGTGGACATCAATTTGGACAGGATTTTGGACATTAAATTGTGAAAGTGCTGTCCAACGGACTGTCCACTTTCTAAATGGTACGAATGCTCTGATAATTAAGGATTGTCCACGGTGTCCAGGCTGTCCATTCGATTTTTAAACAATTACTGCTAATATTGCAGATGAGAAAACCTGTTCCTTTCAATCTCTTTTTTAGAAATACGATTTACAAAGTTAAAAACAAAAAATTTGTTTATTGTTATATAAAACATAAAAGTATATAATATATATGTTATATTTATAATGGAATTTAAAATGAAAACGCAAAAATTAATAAGGCTGCAGCTTGATAAACAATTTGATGAAATAAGACATATTCTAAAATTTGAGCGTCCTTTGTTGGGGTGGGTAAAAACGCTGCGCAACGCTCTTGGAATGACAGCAGCGCAGCTAGCTAAAAGAATGAATGTTTCGCAGGCCCGCGTTTCAAATATCGAGTCCGCGGAAATAGAAGGTACTCTGACGCTGAATAAGCTAAACGGGGCAGCAGAGGCTCTTAACTGCAAATTGGTGTATTTTTTAATTCCTGAAAAAAATTTGGAAGAAATAGTTAAAGAGCAAGCCAAAAAAGCCGTCTTAAAAAATAATGAGAACGTAGCACATTCTATGGGGCTAGAGGATCAATCCGTCGTAAGAGAACGAGAATTTATTGAAGCCGAAGCTGAAACATTGATATTTAAAGAATCAAACAAGATATGGGAATCTTGATATGAAGTTTTTTACCAAAAAAATCTGGAGAGTTAAGTAAAAAACAAACGCTATTTTAGAAAATCTGCGTTTTTACATTAAATCTAAAATAGAAACTTGATATTTGCTCAAAAAAGAGGCACTATTGTTTCTGGTAAACGTAAAGGGGAAGTAATGAATATCTCTCGCGATTTATATCTGACACAACTCATTGATCGTAAACATAATGGATTGATAAAAATAATCAGTGGAATTCGACGCTGTGGAAAATCATATCTGCTGTTTGAATTATTCCGGAATCATCTGATAAATGAAGGCATTCAAGCTGATCACATAATTACAGTTGCGCTTGATAGTTATGAGCAAGAGAAATATCGAGATCCTGATGTTTGCTACCATTTCGTGAAAGATCGGATTCAAGACGATCAAATGTACTACTTTCTACTGGATGAAGTTCAGTTAATGCCGAAATTTGAGAGCGTTTTGAACGGACTGATGCGCATCAAAAATCTGGATATTTATGTAACTGGAAGTAATTCAAAATTTCTTTCAAAGGATGTCGTTACTGAGTTTCGAGGACGTGGAGACGAAGTTCGTGTCTATCCATTAAACTTTAGCGAATTTTTTTCAGTCTTTGGAGGTAATTGGCACGAAGCCTGGCGAGAGTACAGCGTTTATGGAGGCATGCCTCTAGTTTTGACTCATAAAAAAGCGGCAGATAAAATGAAATATCTCAAAAATTTATTCAAAGAGACTTATCTTCGAGATATCGTTGCGCGAAATAATATAAAAAATACGGAAGAATTAGAGGAATTATTAAATATCGTTGCTTCAGGAGTCGGAAGTCTGACAAATCCTCAAAAATTAGCCGATACTTTTAAGAGCGTGAAGCACGTTAATCTTTCAGCGCCTACGATCAAACAGTATCTTGATTATTTGGAAGATGCGTTCATCGTACAAAAAGTTCAGCGCTATGATATCAAAGGAAAAAAGTACATGAACACGCCGTACAAGTATTATTTTGTAGATCCGGGAATAAGAAACGCTCGTTTGGATTTTCGTCAACTTGAACCTACTCATATGATGGAAAATGTAATTTATAATGAACTAAATATTCGCGGATATTCAGTCGATGTCGGCAATCAAATTCTCAATAGCGAAAGGAAAATGACAGAAATTGATTTCGTTGCGAATCAAGGCAGTAAGCGTTGTTATATTCAATCAGTTTGGAGTATGCCGACGACAAAAAAGAAAGAAATCGAGGAAAGACCTTTCTTTGAAATAAGAGATTCATTTAAAAAAATTATCATTACGGGTGAAGATATCGAGCCGCATTATGATGAAAACGGTATTTTGATCATCGGATTGCAGGACTTCCTAGTAAACTCAAATAGCCTTGAAGATTAAAAGCGTGCTACACTTTCCCGACCGAGATTTATATTTTCAAGCTCCGTAGCAGCATTCTCTGACATACCGATGCAGAGTATTCCAGTTGCATCCGAGTAAGCGAGCGATTTCGGCTTTATGTTAGTTTATCGCTAAGCTTTTCTGCAAATTCGTTGAAAAAGATTTTACAAAACCTTCCCAAAAGCGTTTAAGGTTATTTGCGAAATTCTTCCATTGCTTTTCTATTTTATAAGAAAGGGTAAACCTTTTTGCTACAGCCTTTTCAATTCCGATTTTTGAATATGTTGCTAAACTTGCTCGTGCAGCAGGAAGAATTCTTCCCATTGATGGAAGAGCAAAACTTGCAACAGTAAACAATTTCCCACTCAATTCAAAAATGGCGCATACGTATTTATTAACTTCTTCTTCCGAATAACCGTTTTCGACTAAGGTATCGATTATGTATTCCTCACCCTTTGCAATTAACTGAAGTATTGCTGATACTGCAACAAAGCAAGCAGACAGCAAAAAAGTCGTTGCAATTGGCGCAGTTAAAAATGTCGGAAAAATAATTACTAGGAATCCTATAATTACTCCCCATTCTACAATTTTGACGAAATTAGGATGGTCTGCTTCCCATTGATCTATCCTGTTATTAATTTCAACAATTTTATCAAGACACGATTTAGGAAGACTTCCTTCGGACACTATGTGCTTTATTTCGATAAATTGTCCATAATCCTCTTCGTAATCGCAAATATCGTCTAAAATTTCGATATGGGTTGGGGTTATATTCGCTTTTTCGGAAGCATTTACGCTGCCATAAATTAGAAGAGCAACAGTAGAAAATGTAATAAATAATCTTTTCATAAGATTCTCCAAACTATTAGTTCTTGTTCCATAGTGAAAAACCACCATTATGTGGGGTTGCATGTAACTCTTCAGGGATCAACTGCATTCTGCGAAAATTTTGATGATGATGCCAAGTGTATCCAGGAATTTTGGATTGTCCCAAATTAATCGCTGATATTTGGACATTATTAAATTTTGATGGATCGATTTTCCCGTTTTTGATTCCTTCTCTTAACATCCTTGTAGCAACTCTCGAATGCAAAACTCTATCATGAATGTTTGCAACTTTTGTCGGAAGTTTTAAATCGCATACTGCAACTTTTTCAAATATCGGATAGCCTTTGACATTATAAAAAACTCCTGTTTTAGGGCACTGTTTTCCCGCCATATATTTAAATCTTGAACCTTGTACTCTCTTTTTGTTGTTAAACAGATTATTAAGTATTTTGCTTTGATTTAACTTATTAATTGTAGGGCAAACATGGGTAATGTGTTTTGCAGTTGATGTAGTTAAGTTAAGAGGTAAAGTTTCATTTGCTGCACTTCCTAATAAAAATACAGCTAATATCACTTTTTTCATATTTCGATCCTTTCATTCATAAGTCTTGTACGTACACACAACGCACAATCAAACCTTTCCAAAATTTGCTTGAAACTAAAATTACTCTTACTACACTATATATATTATCCATGTAACAGTTTAACAACAATTATTTGAATTTTCGTCAAGATAATTTTTTGTTTAACATTTAAACATTAATAAAAATCGATGAAAAACAATTAATAAGCCATAAAAAATACAAAATCCGGAAGATGCCAGAATCTTCCGATGAAAAACGGACGCTGTCGACTTCACGGTGGATTGACTCCGGAAAAGCACCCAAATCATAAAGCAAAATCAAATGCCTTGAAAACGGGTAGATATTCCAAGAAATTGCTGCAACAAATAAGCATGTTCAAATCAGAATTGCAGCAACTAAACAATATAATTTCCGAGATACGATAACCTGAACTTTTTAAAAAATCCAAATTCAAAAGGTTGACCCAAAGTTGACCCGAAAATTTTTGAATTTTTATTGAGGCCTAGAAACGCCTCTCAGAGTGGTGCCGGGCGACGGACTCGAACCATCGACCCACTGATTACAAATCCGGAGGTATTAGGCATAACGCAAAATCACAAAAAGTAATTTATATATTGATATACTAGCAAAAAAGCATATTATAAGCATCACGAGCAATCATGGGATTTCTCATTAAAAAACGTAAAAAAGCGGGGGAATAGCGGGGGAACTTTTTTGATTGTAGACCTACAGACTGAGGTCAAGAGGAAACACCGTCTCCCCCATTTCTCCCCCGTTTTTTAGTGAATAAAGCTTGATTTTTGAACATTATAAAGGTTGGAGACTATACTTGAAGCAAAAGAAGATAAAAACCAAGATACCAGGCGTAAGATATTATGAACACCCAACGCGCAAATACGGTGTAAAATTCGATAGGTATTATACTATTCGGTACAAGCTTAACGGAAAAGACAAAGAAGAAGCATTAGGATGGGCATCTGAAGGTTGGACAGAGCTGAAGGCCGCAAAGCATTTGGCAGATTTAAAACAAGCCCAACGCATAGGAGAAGGAGCAAAAACTCTAGCCGAAGGACGAAAAATTTCAGAAGAGAAGGAAGCGGAGAAAAAGAAAAAAGAGCTTGCAATGAAAAAAGCCGCTATTACTTTTGCTGAAGTTTTTGAGAAGTATCTTGTACAAGCTCAGCAGGATAAAAAAGCAAAAACTTGTAATACAGAAGCTTTGCTATATAAAAACTGGCTCTCAAAAACTGTTGGTGATCTTGCTCTAAAAGATATTTCTCCATTTATGTTAGAAAAATTAAAGAAGGACATGGCTGATGCAGGCAGATCTCCAAGAACAATTACTTATGCGTTAGCTCTGATAAGACAAGTTTTTAATTACGCAAGGAATCATGACTTATTCAGTGGAGATAACCCGGTAAGTAAAGTAAAAAAGCCAAGTAATGATAATCGGCGCATCAGATATTTATCGCAAGAAGAAGCTAATATATTGTTGGAAGCGTTACAAAAGAAAAGTCCGCAATTGCATGACATGGCTTTAATTTCACTGCACTGCGGTCTTAGAGCAGGTGAAATTTTCAATCTCCATTGGGAGGATATAAATTTTAGGGACAACACCATATTTATAAAAGACACGAAAAGTAATCGTAATCGCAACGCTATTATGACGAAAGATGTACGAGATGTGCTGGAAAGAAGGAAAAAGACAAGTTCGACAGCATTAGTGTTTGTATCATCAAAAGAAGAACAAGTTACAGAGGTTTCCAGAACGTTTGATAGAGTTGTGGACTCGTTGGAATTTAATAAAAATGTATCAGATGCGAGAAAGAAGATAGTATTTCATACCTTGCGGCACACGTATGCAAGCTGGCTTGTTATGAGTGGAGCAGACTTATACACAGTACAAAAGTTGATGGGACATTCCACGATTGCCATGACAGAAAGATATTCTCATTTAGCTCCAGATTATCTGAGGAAGGCTATGTCGAATTTTGAGAAATATGTTGATGAAAACTCTTCAAACAAAACGCAGAATTAAATAAAAACTGTATAAAATTTTCTCTTTAGTTGTGTTATCATGAATGACGGTACGTGAGGAGTATTAAGAATGAGTTTTGAGGAAGAAATGCTGTCAAAAATAGCAGATCGAATTGTAGGAGTAATTGCGTATTTTGCAATACTGCAATCGATTTTTGATAGCCTCGATTCAAATACGAAGGATGAACATCAATCGTCTGATCAACAAGCTTCCAATAAACACGCGGAAACGACATCTACCTCTTTTCAAAACGATTATGTTACTGGGATGGGCACAATAAATGATATTTGCATGATGTTCCAATCGTCACCTTCAGATACAAAGCTTGTCCAAAAAATAAAGAAGGCCATAAGGTTTCACATTGCGCGGAAATTAATACCATCTATTGCAGTTAATCGCTACGGAAAGTTCTTTGGAGACGATAGTAAAGATGAAATAGACATGATTGCGTTTACAAACATTGCTGTTCGGGATCCTAATTTAAGTTCATTATTACCAAAAGAGTCACTTGCAAGAATTGAAGAGTACACGAGCGCATTTGGTCTGAATAAATGTGGTAAAACAAATTTTATGAGATTTGCAGAAATACTACGAAGCAGATTCGGTAAAGATATAGACGACGGAAACCTTACGGATGAAGACATATACAAGAAAATCCTAGAACAGAAAGAACACATTCAAGATGTATCTGAAAATAGGAAAAAAGTATATCACATATTGTGTGTAGATAACCACACATTCCCCGTTTCCAAAAAACAAATACAACAATTCATCATTCCTATGTTAAAAGGAAGCGAACGTCTCTACAGAGGAATGGAAATATTAGAAACCTGTAAATCGATTGCCAAACAACAGTAGAAATTCTTATGAGGCATTAGCCATAGCATGTTTCACACCAGGATTTTCATCTACAACAGTAGAAATTCTTATGAGGCATTAGCC
>JAFQBQ010000033.1 GCA_017416635.1 Alphaproteobacteria bacterium
CGGGCAACGCATTAAGCGTGATTTATCTCATTTTCGGAAGCTTGTGTATTTCGAATTTCGTTAATACGTTTTTGACGCATTATCTTGGTTCTTTGTTTTACTTTTTTGATTTCAAAGTCGGAGCGCCGATTGTTGTAGAGTCTCCGTTGGTTCCTTATTTTGTTTTTGAACTACCGACGATAATAAAAAATGAGTATGCGTTGTTTGGCGGAATGATTGCGGGTATTTCGAGTGCATTTTTTGTGTCTCCTAAGGTTCTTGCGGACGCTGTAAAAAAAGTTGATGCTGTCGTAAAGAAGTTATTTTCGTTCATATCTGTATTGATTCCGTTTTTTATAGTTGGATTCGTAATTAAGTGCGCTTCTGAAGAGATTCTGACAACGTTAATGAAGAGCTATTCTTTTGTCCTTTTAATATTTGTTTCATACGCTACAATATATACAGGGATATTTTATCTCATTGTCTCTAAAGGAAAAATCAACGCATGCGTTACGTACCTGAAAAATATGTTTCCTGCATTTTTAACAGCGTTAAGTACGATTTCCAGCGCTTTAACGATGCCTGTAACCATTATGTGCGCTGAAAAAAACGCAAAAAACAAAGAATTAGCTGGATCTATTATTTCTGCTACAGTTAATATCCATCTGTTAGGTGATTGTTTGGGAATTCCATTGCTTGCATATGCTTTGCTGAAACATTTCGGAATGCCTGAGCCAAGTCTCGGAGATTATTTTATTTTCACAATATTTTTCGTGATAGCAAAATTTTCAGTGGCGGCGGTGCCCGCTGGAGGAATTATTGTAATGGCACCGATTTTGGAAAAATATCTCGGATTTACTTCGGAAATGTCTTCATTGATAATTGCGATATACGTAATCTTCGACCCGCTTATTACCGGATTTAACGTAATGGGCAATGGAGCACTGGCTAAGTTAATCGATAATTTGTACGTAAAGCTTTTATCCAAGGAAAAGTAACAAGCGAGCCTTAAACCGGCTCGCTTTTGAAGAGGAATTTACGAAAATTTTTTATTCGTCTTTCTTTTGATCTTTACCGGAAAATAAGAATTTACCGATCAGACTTTCGATATTCATTGCACCCGTTGTGTTTTGAATTTCATCTCCGTCTTTGAGAAAATCTTCTTCTCCGCCCGGCTCTAACGATAAATACTTTCCGCCGAAGAGTCCATCTGTATTAACATTTGCACTTGAGTCTGTCGGAAGTTTAATATGCTTCGAGATATGAAATTTCACAATAGCAAAAAAAGTCTCAGGGTCAACATCGATACTATCGATTTTTCCGACTCTTACTCCGCTGACCTTCACATCCGTGCCTTCGGCTAATCCGTCCGCTTTATCAAATTTTGCGGTCAGAACATATCCGTCGATACTTTTCCAACTGGATTTATGATAAACAAAATTAAAAAAACAAGCCGTAACAATTAATACAAAAACTCCGACAACCGTCTCAAATACGCGTCCTCTTTCCATAATATATCCTTACAAATATTGTCCGCCGTTAACATTCAGAGTAGTTCCGGTTATAAACGACGCACCATCACTCGCTAAGAATACCACAGCTTGCGCTATTTCTTCAATATTTCCGAAACGTCCGACAGGAATTCCCTGTGTAATTTTTTCGCGAATATCTTCTCGAATAGCATTTGTCATATCTGTTGCTATATATCCCGGAGCGACCGCATTAACAGTAATTCCTTTGTTTGCGCACTCTAAAGCGAGAGCTTTTGTAAATCCGATGATGCCGGCTTTTGCTGCGGAATAATTTGTTTGTCCGACTTGACCTTTTACTCCGTTAACAGAACTGATGTTTATGATTCTGCCGAATTTTTGGTCACGCATCGTTGGTATTACTAATCTGCTCATAAAAAATGCAGAGTTTAGATTCGTATTGATAACCTTAATCCAATCCTCGACAGGCATTTTATGCAACATCGAATCTTTTGTTATACCTGCGTTATTTACTAAAATATCAACAGACTTTCCAAAATGGTTGCAAACTTCCTCGATGCCTCTTTGACAGTCATCGAAATTTGAAACATCCCAAGAAAATACAGATATTCCTGTTTCTTCATGAAATTTATCAGCTGTCGCTTTGTCTTTGTTGTAGTTTGCGGCGACTTCATATCCCGCAGCCTGTAAGGCTTTAGAAATTCCGCTGCCGATACCTCTTGTTCCTCCAGTGACTAACGCTGTTTTTTTCACAATTTTCCTCCATCACTATTGCTGTTAAACTCTGTGGATATTATCATCAAATGGTTAATGTAGCACTAATGAGATGGGTATTCTTCAAATAAATTTTTCAAGTCATGTAAATCAGGAAACAGAACTCGTCGGAGCGATAAAATCCGATAAAATTTTTCCTGTTTGGTTGTTTTTGGGACCAGCTGGCGTCGGAAAATTTTCGGTCGCGCTTAAATTTGCAAAAAGTTTGCTATCTGGTAGGTTAGGGGAGGACAGCTCTCTGAACATAAATGAATCTGACGAAATTCATAAATTGGTCGATAACAGAATTCATCCTGACTTGTTTGTTATAGAAAATGAAAATATTTCTATAGACGAAGCTCGTAACTTGATGGCGAAAGTTCGAAAATCTCCGAGTTTATCGAAAAGGCGAGTGGTCATTATCAAAAATACAGAGTATCTCAACAAAAACGTTTGTAACTCTCTGCTGAAAATTTTAGAAGAGCCGCCGCAAGGTGCAGTTTTTATTTTGATAAGCTCGAATTCAGGAAATTTGCCAGCAAGTTTGCTCTCACGTACGGCTAAGTTGAGGTTTTCTCCTCTTTCGAATGATGAAATTGAATCTGTTTTAAAGGAACGAGGTGTTCTGAACGCAAAAGAAATCGCGAATATTTCGGATGGCTCGATGGATAATGCTATATATATAAGTGAAAGCGACGGAGTGAAATTGTACAAGGATATCATCGGCAGTTTCAAAGAGGGATACGAGGCATCTAATAAAGTTGTGGCGCGCATCATTGATCAAAAGTTATGTGAAAATTTTAAGCCGTTAAAGGCGTTAATCATTCGGTCACTGCGCGAGTATGTTAATTCGATTAACGGAATAGAAATGAATGAAAATTTTCCGAAACCAA
>JAFQBQ010000034.1 GCA_017416635.1 Alphaproteobacteria bacterium
CTTCAAAAATCTGTGTGATTTTCATTTAATCTTTCTCCTATTTTAGTTATCCGCAAGCGTTTTCAATTTTTCTAAATCTTTTCCGATGAGTACATCGACATTTTCGGCGATTTTTTTGATGTCCCAATTCCACCATTGAATTTTTTCAAGACAGTCAATAACTTCGTCAGAAAATCTTTTGCGAATCAGATGAGCAGGATTACCTCCCCAAACTTCGTAAGGACCAACATTCTTGGTAACAAGTGAATTTGTTCCGATGATCGCTCCGTCCGAGATTCTCACTCCGGGCATGAATGTTACGTTATGTCCAATCCAAACGTCATTTCCTATAACGGTATCTCCTTTGAAAGGAAATTTCACATTTTTCGGATACTTTTCTCCGCACTCTTTTGAGAAAATCGTAAATGGATATGTCGTAAACGCATCCATGATGTGAAACATTCCGTTCATCAGAAATTTTACACCGCTTGCGATTTGGCAAAACTTCCCGATGACTAACTTATCGCCTAAAAATTCATAATGATACAAAATATTCTTTTCGAAATTTCGGACGTCAGTTTCGTCATCATAATACGTATAGTCTCCAACAATAACATTCGGCTGCGTAACGATGTTTTTCAAAAAACACGTACGCTCCATATCGTAAATCAAAGGGTATAGAGTATCCGGTGACGGAAATGTTTCTGACATTCAATTATTATTTTACGGAATCTTTCAGAGTCTTCCCAGCTTTGAATTTTACAGCTCTTGAAGCTTTGATTTTAATGTTTTTCCCGGTTTTAAAGTCACGCCCCATTCTTGGTGCGCGATCTGCTACTGAAAAAGTTCCGAAACCAACTAGGTTAACTTCTTCGCCGTTGGACATAGCTTCGATTACAGATTCAACAAAAGAATCCAAAAAAATCTCAGTATCTTTCAAAGTCGCTCCCGACTTATCAGAAATTGATTTTACAAATTCAGATTTATTCATAATAAAATTCCTCTAAAATCACATGTCAAAAGGAAATAGCACGATAGTTCTAACGAGTCAACGTCGCAAAGCGTTTTTATTGAAGTTTTATTTGAAATATTAGTTTTATTGTTGGCTCTATTATTGTAGAAGTGAAGAAAATCCATATGAACTTCGGTTCGTTACAAAATAAAAAAACTTCCTCGAACTTTTTGGGTTCGAAGAAGTGAACAAGAGGAGAATTTATGAACTTAAACTTTAGCTTTTTCCAAAAATGCAGTCCGGTATCGATCTAAATCTTCTCGGTATTCTTTAGTTCCGCTGTATAACTGCATAACAGGCTTTGGATCTCTGATAAGATTGCAGCTCTTATGAAAATTCGAAAGTTTCGCCAATCGTGTTTTTATCGATTCTTGATTCAAGATTTGGCTTGGCTTATCGACAGGGAGGATTTCACTTTGTGCTAACACAGGTTGTGCAGAAACTTTATTTATCTTCTCGTTTGAAACAACCGCGATGGAAGAATCATTGATTTTTTTGCTGTCAACGACTGGCTCAATCGTGTTTGAAGTTTTTGCGGCAACTTCATTTTTCCAATCATCAGAGTTGTTTTCCCTGTTTTCTTGTGCAATATATGCGGC
>JAFQBQ010000035.1 GCA_017416635.1 Alphaproteobacteria bacterium
ATACTTCATCAATATCGAAGAAGCGTGGAATAGTCCAAGCGCAATTATGGAAAGAGCGTTAAAAATTGCTCACAAACAGGCATTGGAAGATCGTAAACGTATAATGCAATTAGAAGAAGATAAAGAAAATCTTCAAATATCACTTAATCAATCTCTTCAGTACTATACGGTAGCTAAATACAACAAAGAATTTCACAAAAAATGGAATCTGCAAGAATGTAAGCGAATCGGAAAAGCACTTACTATTTTTTGTCAGAACAGAGCTATTAGGATCAAAAAATGTGAAACTAATGATGAAAGATTTGGGACAGTCAACAGTTATCCTCTAATGGTTTGGAAGGATTATTTGGGAGAAAATTCTTGATGAATGTTTCAGTCGATAGCCAAATCAAAAGAATTATTGCGGATCTGAATGTGTTTCCCGATCAAGTGCAACAAGCATCGATTTTCGCTTTGAATCGAACTGCCGAATGGATGAAAGGCAAACTTGCAAAAGATATTTCGGCTGAACAGCGCATAAAATTAAAACTGATTCGGGATCGCATTTCTATGCAACGTGCTAACAAACGAAATCCGCAAGCGACTTTATCATGCAATTTCAAAAGCGTGTATGTGAAGGATTTAGCGAATGTAAAGCAAACGCCTATTGGCGTAATGGCCGGTGGCGTTATGTATCCTCATGCGTTTATCGCGACTTTGAAAAAAGGAGGAAAGCCGGGAGTTTATCGAAGAACCACGACAAAAAGATTTCCGGTTAAATCGGTAACAATTTCAATTTTCGATGACGCAAGTCGAAGAGTCGAAACTTTAATCGGAACTGAAGCTCAACAAGTTTTTGAAAAGCGTTTTCTTCACGAAATAAAGCGAGCAGCGGGGGCGATATGATCGAAAATTTACTGACATCAATAAAAAATACTATTTCGGCCGATGAAAGTTTCAAGTCTTGCCTAATCTACCCTAATGCTCGCGGCGATATTGTTGCTCCGGCTGTGTTTTTGGAAGTCGCAAATTACTCAACAGGAAATGATCCTGCGACAGGTGAATTATCTCTCATCGCCAATATCGAAGCACGAATCGTCGTCGATTCAATTTCGGAAAACGCAGAATTGGTCTGCCAAAGTTTAGCGTGCCAGATTGCAAATATTGCGCATCTCAATTCTTTTGGCTGTAAGGTTTCACCCGCAAAAATTTCGGGAATTTCCAGAGACTCATTTAAGCCCGATTTCGATCCTTATATTTGCTGGCTTGTTGAGTGGTCGCATGAATTTCATCTTGGAAAATCAGTGTGGAATGAATCAGGCTTACCGCCTCACATTTTGCACATAAATAATGAGGTAATTAATGATTGAGAGTTTTGCATTTTCAGAAGTCGTAAGAAAATTAGCGAACCTGATTCGCATCGGGAAAATCGCTGAGCTTGACGGCGCGCTCGGTGAAGCTGCTGCAGAGATACTCTACTGCGTGTTCAACCTCACGGGCGTACAGGGACTGAAGCTCGCACGCAGGCATCCTGTCATAC
>JAFQBQ010000036.1 GCA_017416635.1 Alphaproteobacteria bacterium
ATTTGGATTTAATAAGGGCTGCGCAATACCACTTAGCACCGCTAATAAATCTACAGCATCCACAGTCGCTTCGGCTACATCTCGGATAGAAATTTCACGTCCGCCACCATTTATTACAAAACGTTCACTCCCACCAACAATATTGCCGGCAACATCGACCTTTATCAAGCCTTCGCAAGAGAACACAACAAAAACACTAAACAGAAAAATCAAGAAACTATTTTTCATGAGACATATGAACATTATTGAACCTTATTATACACAGCAATAGCCGCATCAATAATCTCCGCCTGTCGCTCATCACTACATGGGTAGGTTAGCTCTCCCGGAACGGCATTTGCATAACATTCCATCACTCGCAACAAAGCAATCCTTTCGATATCAGAAATGGCACGATCTTGTCCCAACAAAACTTTGTATATTCTATGAAAACTTTCTATTAGCGCATTCGGAGATGACTCATCTAAAACAGAACTACCGTCCTTAAGCTTGAAATTTCTAACGATATTTCCCGCATCCTCCGGTGTCATATTCTCGTTCGCAATACGTGAGATTTCGTTTTGCAAGGCATTTAATAAGCGACCAACTTCGACGAAACTGTTCTGGTCTATCAATTCAAAATTCGAACTTTGAATTCCTTCCCACGACCGATTGATATTATGCAACTGAAGATTAATTTTATTATAAACAGGTTCTAATATCATTCCACTACACAAACTGGCTAACGTACAGGAACCAACCATCAAAAATGCTTTAAACTTAAACATAACAACCTCCCAGAAGAACATAGCTGTATGGTAAAACATATTTCAGCTAAATTCAATAGGTTGCATATAGTTTATAAATTTACTGACTACATTCACTTTCCAATTTTATATTCTAGCCTGCCTGTGTATATTTTTTCGCTATTTTGAATTTTTATTTCCATAGAATATTTTAGTAATTTAGCTAGTCAATGGGCAATTTTGAATTATAACAAAACAACCAGTTACAAGAATCGTAAAAGGATATCCGAAGCGCGAATGGCAGAAAACACGCGACCGTAACGAAGCCCTCGATTGTCGAATTTACGCACGTGCTGCTGCAATTGCGTTGGGTATAGACCGCTGGACAGAGCAAAAATGGGAACAAATTGCGGATATTCAATCTGAAAACGACGAATGTATCAGCTTTAACGTGAAAAAATCACGAAAGAAAGTTATAAAAAGCAGCTGGATATAAGAATTTCCGTAATCATATGAGTTTCAGTACATTTTCATCATTGAAGAACTCAATTAGGTTAAGAACCTTGTAGCCGTTTTCCAGTACTGTATATGGCGTATCATCCATGGTGATAATGATTTTCTTATAACCATCATCAAGTTTAGCAAATGCGTCGATTTCCCTCTGCCTCGTGGATTTATCGACAATGGTGTATGAAACTTGTATGTAATACGTTTCAGAGCCGGATTTTGCAACAAAATCTATTTCCTTGTTATCATTTCTTCCGATATCCACGATATAACCCCTGCGAAGCAATTCAAGGTACACCAAGTTTTCTATGGAATGCGTGATTTCAAGCTGTCTGAAATTAAGTCGGCTGTTCCGAATTCCCAAATCCGTAACGTAATATTTATTGAGAGTCTTTAAGTAAGCCTTTCCCTTGATATCGTATCTCTGTACCTTGTACATCAAAAAAGCATCGCAAAAATACTCCAGATAACTGCCCACAGTATCAGGTGTTACGTTGGAATATCCGTTGCTTTTCAAAGCGTTCGTTATTTTATTTGCGCTGACATACGAGCCAATTTGAGAGCAAAGAAGATCAAATACCGCCTTCAACAGATTTTCATTTCTGACACCGTACCTGTCGATAATATCTCTGAAAAGAGTAAGTTCACAAATATCATTTAAATATCGATGCTTTTCTTCCACGGAATCCAGCTGAACAACGTACGGTAATCCTCCATCCATTAAATACTCATTTAACATTTTTCTGTCATCCCAATTATTAAATGAGCCTTTATACGATTTATACTCCGCGAATGACAAAGGATACACTCTGATCTCAGTACTCCTGCCTCTGAACTTAGTGTTTATGTCCTTGGATAACATTTGAGCGTTGGAACCAGTCACATAGACATCGCAATTTTCGTCAATTCTTAATCCGTTCACGACATCTTCGAATTGTGGAACCAACTGGATTTCATCAAGAAAGACATAATGCTTTTTATTCTTATCTTTAATCTGTTCGACGATATGATTATACAATTTCTCAGCGTCTCTGTACTGCTTATTTTTGTAAGTTTCCAGATCCACCTTGATTATCTGTTCTTTTTCAACTCTCTGATTCAGCAAATATTGATAAAAAATCTCAAACAAAAGTACAGATTTTCCGGATCTCCTGATGCCGGTAATGACTTTTACTATATCGCGATCCTTTTCTTTTATCAGTCTTTCCAAAAAAACAGGTCTATTGATATATTTCATCCTTCAGTTACCCTATTGATTTTCCTTTACTTTTTCTATCCTACTCGAAAAACTTTTTATTTTCAAGTTTTTTTCGAATAGAAAAAGCGGTTTCTAAATAATTTCAGAATCCGTGAGAAAAAAACGAACCTCCGTTGAATATATACAAATGGAGGATGGTGTATGTTGTATACGCAGGAATATTTGGAAGCAGTAGAGAAAGCGATTTGCGATTTACAGTCAGGGAAACGAGTGACTTCTGTTTCCTATGGCGACACGCATGTCCAATATGCGCCTGTAAATTTGGAAGATTTACTTCGTCTTCGCAGCCAAATAAAAGCCTGCCTCGCAGAATCAACATCTCGCAAACGTCAGGTGATCTTTTCCACCTCGAAGGGGGTTCAATGAATATCTTCCGTTCCATCACCAATTTTTTAAAAAGAAAATCAACGGCAGCTTATGACGGCGCAGGTCATGGAAAACGTCTTGGGAATTGGCATCCGTCAAATTCGTCTATCAATTCTCTTTTGGCTTCCAATTTAAACACTTTACGAACCCGATCACATGATATTGTACGAAAAAATCCGTACGCAATGAATGCCATTGAAGCTATTGTCTCAAACTGTATTGGAACGGGAATCAAGCCACAATCGAAAGCAAAAAACGCAGAATTTCGTAAAAAAATTCAAGAGCTTTGGTTAAGATGGACAGATGAGTCAGACGCTGCTGAAGTTTGTGACTTTTATGGCTTGCAAGCTCTCGTGCTCCGAAGCGTTATCGAATGCGGAGAATGTTTTGTTCGAATCAAAATCGATAAACGAAA
>JAFQBQ010000037.1 GCA_017416635.1 Alphaproteobacteria bacterium
AAGCGATTTTAGAATCAAACGGAAAATCATTTGAAGAAATCAACTCAGAGAGAAACAAGCATGACTGAAACATCATTGAAAATTCAAAATATTCCTACGGACAAACTTGTAGAATACGCTCGAAATCCAAGAAAAAACGATGCTGTTGTTGATAAAATGATAGCTTGTATCAAAGAATTTGGCTTTCGCATTCCTATTGTTGCGAAAAGTGATGGTACCGTTGTCGATGGACATTTGCGCTTAAAAGCAGCTCGCAAGATAGGATTGAAGGAAGTTCCTGTTGTAAACGCAGATGACTTAACTGAAGCACAAATCAAAGCTTTTCGACTTGTAGCAAATCAATCGGCGAATTGGGCTGAGTGGGATGAAGAACTTTTGAAACTTGAGTTTAAAGAATTGGACGATTTAGATTTTGATTTGGAACTCACAGGCTTCGATTTGGATGAAATCGAAAAATATCTTCAAGACGACAAGGATATTCAGGAAGATAATTTCAATGAAGATGAAATATTTGAGGAAAGTAAAAAAGTCATAACCAAACCGGGCAATTTATGGATTCTTAGCAATCATCGTTTGCTATGCGGCGATTCCACTAATGAAAATAATGTTAAAAAATTGATGAATAACCAAATTGCAGACATGATTTTCACTGATCCTCCTTACAATTTAGAAAGTGATCGCTTGGTTCGTGCGGATATTTTACGTCACGATGATTTTCTTATGGCTGCAGGGAAAATGTCTGAGCAGGAATACACAAATTTTCTCGATAAGGTTTTTAAAAATTTGATTTCAGAGTCAAAGGACGGTTCAATTCATTATATTTGTATGGATTGGAGACACGTTTATGAAGTAATGACAGCGGCTAAAAATAATTATTCAGAGTTTAAACAGCTTTGCGTTTGGAACAAAAAAAATATGGGCTTAGGTTCATTTTATCGAAACAAACATGAACTGGTATTCGTTTTCAAGAATGGCACAGCGGAACACACAACGCACATCGGAGCGATCGATTCAGCAAGAACGCGCACAAATGTTTGGGAATACGCAAGCATGAACAGTTACGGAGCAGATGATCGAACAGAATTAAGTGCTTTACATCCGACTGTAAAACCAGTTCGATTGGTTGCCGATGCGATTTTGGATTGCTCAAACAGAAGCGATTTGATTCTTGATTTGTTCGGAGGTTCGGGAACTACAATGATTGCTTGCGAAGAAACAGACCGCAAATGTTACATGATGGAAATTGATCCTAAATATTGTGATGTAAGCATTCGTCGTTGGCAGAAGCTAACAGGTCAACAAGCAATTTTGGAAGCGAATGGAAAAACTTTTTATGAACTCTCTGAAAAGGATGGTTAGTAATGGCGTTTATAACGAAATCGGAATTTGCTCATCGTCATGGATTTTCAAAACAATATGTTACTGAACTGATTCGAACAGGTGTGATTCAAGAAATAAACGGAAAATTAGATGAGGATGATGCTGATTATTCTCTGTCGCTGAAACAAGCTATGGGACGTGAAAAGCGAGCGAAAAATGCAAGAAAAAGTGATTTGCAAGAACTGTACATAAAAGCCAAATTGAAAAACGAAATTGAGAAAGGAAAAATTTTAAAATTAGAAGCTGCGGAAAAATCACAGTCACTAATTCCGGCAGATCAAGTTCGAGAGACTTTATTTAGAAAAGGTCGTGTGATTCGTGATGCCTTATTAAGTCTCCCTGATCGAGTTGCTTCAATGCTTGAAATGCAAAACGCACGCACGATTCACATCACGCTGACGAAAGAAATTCGTGCAATTTTGGAAGATTTGAGTAATGGGTAATTTATGCGATGGATTTCTTATCTCAGGATTAAAACCTGACTCAATTATATCTGTCTCAGATTGGGCGGACAAAAATCGAGTTCTTTCTCAAACAGCGTCATCAGAACCTGGCAGATTCCGCACATCTCGAACACCATATTTAAAAGACATCATGGACGCGTTTTCTCCATCGTCATCTTATGAAAAAGTCGTTTTCATGAAAGGTTCACAAATCGGAGGGACAGAGGCTGGAAACAATTGGGTTGGTTATATGATCGATCAAGCCCCCGGCCCGATGCTAGTTGTGCAACCAACTGTCGAGATGGGCAAGCGTTGGTCGAAAGGTCGCCTCGCTCCGCTAATTGAAGATACTTTGTGTTTGCGTGATAAAGTCAAAGATCCTCGCTCAAGAGATTCAGGAAATACAGTGCAATCAAAAGAATTTCCCGGAGGAATTGTCGTAATTACCGGAGCAAACTCCGCTGTCGGACTTCGTTCAATGCCTGTTCGATATCTTTTCCTCGACGAAGTAGATGCTTATCCTCCGGATGCAGACTCCGAAGGCGATCCTTTAACTTTGGCTATTCAAAGAACAGCGACTTTTGCTCGCAGAAAGATTTTCATTGTATCAACACCAACTATAAAAGGATTATCGCGAATCGAAAAAGAATTTGAAGAAACAGATCAACGATATTTTTTTGTGCCGTGCCCTTTTTGCGGACATTTTCAAACTTTAAGATGGGAAGGAGTTCACTATGATTCAAATCTTGGCGAAGTTACTTATGTGTGTGAAAATTGTAAAGGAGCTATTCGGGATCACCATAAAACC
>JAFQBQ010000038.1 GCA_017416635.1 Alphaproteobacteria bacterium
TATTTTTGTAAATTTAGGTATCTCTGGAGGCTAAACGATATATTCGTCAGATACTCGGTTGAATATATCGCAAAGATAACGAGTGCTTTGCGAATTGGTATCTATGGCTTGGGCGATTTCGTTTGCGATCTCCAAAAGTTTTTCGTTATTCGCAAAATCACTAAAACGCAGAAGATTCATGCCACTCTGTTCTTTTCCTAAAATGTCTCCGGCGCCGCGAAGTTTTAAATCTTCTTCGCTTAAAACAAATCCGTCGGTGGTGCTTTTCATAAGATGCAGACGTTGTCGACCGACTTCTGAAACAGGATAATAATAAATTAGAATGCAGTAAGCTTGTTGATCGCCGCGTCCGACTCGTCCGCGCAGCTGATGCAACTGCGCCAGCCCGAATCTCTCGGCATGTTCAATAACGATAACATTTGCGTTCGGAATATCTACTCCAACTTCAACAACAGTCGTCGAAACTAGCAATTTAAATTTATTTTGCTTGAATTGCTCCATAATCAAGTCTTTTTCCGCCGGTTTCATTTTGCCGTGCAGAATTCTTACCTGATTTTCTGGAAACATTTTCTGCAGATATTCGCAGCGAGTATTAACATCAACGAGCGTTTCGGATTTTTCGACCACTGGGCATATCCAAAAAACTTGAGAATCTACAGACTTCAATCTTTCTACCAAAGCTCCGACTTTATCACTGCTGACAACGGATGTTTCGATAGGAATTCGTCCTTTCGGTTTTGTTTTTATAATGGAAACGTCGATGTCTCCGTAACATCCCAGCAACAATGTGCGCGGAATCGGAGTCGCTGACATCGTTAACACATTCGGGTAGCGACATTTTTGGATTAAAGTCATTCGCTGATTGACGCCGAATCGATGCTGCTCGTCAATTACGACAAATCCCAAGTTCGGAAATTCTATATTTTCTTCGAGAATTGCATGAGTTCCGACTAAAATTTTTGTCGCGCCGCGTTGCAAGTCACTGATTTGTCTTTTTCGCGCTTTTCTGTTGCTGCTGAGCATTACATCAATTTCGATTCCTAAAGGTTCGGTTAAGGCAAGCAAAGTTTCGAAGTGCTGCCAAGCTAAAATTTCAGTCGGAGCCAAAAACGCAGTTTGAAATCCGTTTTCGATAGCTACCAACATTCCCAAAAAAGCGACAATCGTTTTTCCCGAACCGACATCTCCTTGAATTAATCGATTCATTAAATAACCTGAACGCAAATCTTGTTTTATATCTTCAAAACATTTTTTTTGATCGTCAGTCAGCTCAAACGGTAAATTCAACTTTGAAAATAATTCCCCGGTCGGCTCAATTTTTATAGCTTGTAACGATTCCAAACTTTCTCGAATTTGTTTGAGCCGAACTTGATTCGCTAAAAGTTCATCGATCGCGATGCGTTGTCTTGCCTTATTCGTCGGATATAAATCTTCTTCATTTTTCGGATGATGAATTTGCTGAAGAGCCTGCATAAATGTCGGCAGATTATATTTTTCGCGAAATTTTTGCGGAATCCAGTCTTCAGACAGCGTCGCTGTTTTTTGAAAAATATACCAATATGCCTTTACAATCGTTTTTTGATTCTTGGATAGATGGCAAGATTATTATTACAAATGATTAAATTAA
>JAFQBQ010000039.1 GCA_017416635.1 Alphaproteobacteria bacterium
CAATAATTTTAATAAATTTACCTTTTGGTAACCATTTGATGGCTTAATGATTGCAGAATGGAGGAAAGATTGAATACGGACAATTCGCATCGCTGTTGCGTTTTATCTCTATCTGGCGTAATCGAAACATCTGTTTTGGTTATGTTATCATTAATATTGACTTCATGTTTTATCTCTGTATATAGCGACAGCGAGGTTTACACATCCTTTGTATTTCTCATACATCTGTGTATATTTTTGTTCTTCAATATTTCCTCAATTCTCCCGGAATTTAAATTTGTTAAGAAGCAGACATGAAAAAAGTTTACACGAATTTCTTGTTATCAGCGCTCTTGCTTGCTAACTTAGATGTCATCGCTGCTAATAGATCTCAAAACCGTACGCAAGGGAGCAATAGAAATCAAAGTGTCTCTCGGAATAATGTACAAAATACGCGTAGACCGATAGCTCGTTCACGAAGCAATCAGTCGATGACGAGATATAGTGATGGTTTTGATTTGGATCGGCGCGGAAACAGCAATGACCGAAGAAGCAATACGAATAATCGCAGAGTTAATGATTCTAGAAACTCTGATCGCCAATTTTATAATAATTCATTCAGTCGTAGATTCGATGACGATAGGAGATACAATAATTCATCGACTCGCCAGTCTAACAATTATTCAAAAGATGACGAATTATTTGATTCTGTCCAAAGAAGGATGAATCAGAGGAGAGCTCGAGATGATTATGATATCGAGTATGGTGCGAGACGTAGAAACAATTACTCTAATCAATATTTATCTGATTCTTATAATGAAGAAGATGATCTAAGTTATCCTCAAAGAAGAAGATCAAATACTCCTATTGAATTATCTGCCAGCGCCGAATATATCCTGCAGTGCTTGCCAAGCATTCCAGAACTTGAATATTTGAAGAATTCTTTTTATCAAGTCAGAATTCCAATGGGAGAGGATTTCGAAGAGCTAGATCAACTAGTTTACGATATAGAAATTCGTATTCGAGAACTTATAAAATTTATAAACCGAATGGCCTGGTTGTTTTCTCCTAATGAACTCCAAACCTCTGCTGTTGCAAATCAAATGAGTAGCACTACATCTTCCTTAGAAAACAAAGACACTAATGTTAAGCAGAATGATAACGCTACGCAGCCTCCGGAAAATAAAGATGCTAATGTCAATCAGAACGGTAACACTACATCAGCTTCAGAAAATAACAACACCGAAAGTACGTCAAATAATGTCCCTGATAACCAAAATAACAGTGTAGCGCAGCAGTTAAAAGAAGACGAAGATTTTAGTTTTGACTCTATTATTTATAAACTAAAAGATCTACCTACTGAAGAAGTGATTGAAGAAATATGTAAAAATGCGAGATTGTTGCGAGATGAGTATAACGACTTAATGCGTATAGGCAAGCTTTCCCAAGAATTAGGTGAAAATTTAGAGCAATTTTCAAAAATAGCTACAGATGATTTGTTAAATAGCTTAAAAGGAAAGCAAAACTTTTCAGACTCTTCGAGTTTGCAAGAGGCTTTAGATCCTCGAATTCAAGAGGATATCGCTCTTGAGAAGGAAAAGGAAGATATTAGGAAACAGCGCGAAGAGCTTGAAACAAAACAAAGAGAACTCGAAGCAAAACAAAAAGCTAGCAATATCGCTGCGCAAAAAAATCAGGTTTCTTCCGAAAAAATTGATTCTTCTACCTCTTATAAAAATTCTGCGGAACAAGAACCTAATGTTGATCTTCCGGATGAAGAACTGGAAGAACAAGAAACTGATGCGGGCTATGCGGGCAACGTTACTTCGGATTCAAATCTTTGGGTTACAACAGAGCAACCTGCGAAAATAGCTCCGATAAAAATAGAAGTCTCGGAAGTCTCGAATAACAAAAATACTACGAATCAAAACGAAGATTCAAATAAGGTTGGAGGTAATACTTCAAAATCGGATAACGAAAGTACTGAATCCAAAAAAGATAGCGAGCAGCTAACGCCCACTGCTAATTCTCAAAATCAGAATTCACCTGCAAATGATAAATCAGAAGAATCTCCAAAAGAAAATAATAAGACTGACGATTCTTCGCAAAAACAAAACGATGAAGGAAATAATCAAGATCAACCTATTGCAGAAAATGGTTCTGAAGATAAGGGTAAGACGGAAAATCCAGCGAGTGCCGCTGCTAATTCTCAAAATCAGAATTCACCTGCAAATGATAAATCAGAAGAATCTCCAAAAGAAAATAATAAGACTGACGATTCTTCGCAAAAACA
>JAFQBQ010000040.1 GCA_017416635.1 Alphaproteobacteria bacterium
CGCGATTTTCGTAATGATCATATTAGCAGTGATTCATAAAATCGAACCTCATGTTTTGTTGGCTTTTTACGGATTAGTCGGAATGGAGTTTGCTTTAACTTTTATGGAAGAAAGAATTTTTACAAATAAATCTCAAAGAATTTTCGTTTTTTTGTTTTCAATCGCAGCAATTGTCGTGGTTTATTATTTGTTCAAATATTTATCGCTTCCGAGTTATCTATCTGAAATAAGATTTGCGCTGATGCCGCTGATCATCGTATGGTCTTCGAATTTATCGATCAGAGTAATCAAAAATAAAAATTTCGCAAGCTCATTAGGTGCGCAATAAATTTCGCTATTGAAGTAGCCATAGAAAATTTTTAAAAGTCCTTTCCAAATATTAACAAATTATTTGCTTTTTACGGTTAGCCTAAAATTCAGAAATACGATAGTAGGGAATAAAAATGTTATTCGACCATGAATTAGCCTGGAAAGATCCAGATGTGTACAATGAAGTTTACAGAACATCCATAGAATTTTCGGAACAGTTTTGGGAATATCATCGTGCAAGATTGTTTGCGGAAAGCAATTACAATGCTTCATTTAATTGCGTCGATAGACATGCGGCAAAAAATCCAAATAAGACTGCGCTCGTTTGGTATGGTGATGAATTTTGCGAAAGACGAGAGATTACTTACATCAAGTTATTGATAATGGTTCAAAAAATTGCATCCGAATTATTAAGGCGCGGAGTTCGCAAAGGCGACAGCGTAACGATATGCATGCCGATGATTCCTGAAAGCATCGCCGCAATGCTTGCATGTTGTCGAATCGGTGCGATACACAACGTAGTTTTTTCCGGATTTTCACCAGTCGCATTAAGGGAAAGAGTATTCCGCTCTGCATCAAGAATGGTTTTAACCGTAACAAGCAGCAGCCGCGGGGGTAAGCTCATTCCTTCATTAAAAAATGTTTTAACGGCCATCGATGGATTAAATGCCGAAATTTTATTGCTGGATCATGTCGATGACTTCAGTATCGACGAGCGTGCAGTGCATCCGACTCCGATGGATTATGCTGATAGCATGTTCACTTTATACACTTCGGGTTCGACGAAAGAGCCGAAGCGAATTTTCCATACTTGCGGCGGATATCAACTTTATTCTGCAATGACATTTCAATATATTTTTGATGCAAAGGAAAGCGACACATATTTTTGTACATCCGACATCGGATGGATTACCGGCCATAGCTATATTACATATGCGCCGTTGTTTTTCGGACTAAAGTCAGTAATTTTCTCAGGAACGCCGATGTATCCGACAGGCGGCAGATATTGGGACATTATCGAGCGCGAAAAAGTTTCTATTTTTTATTCTGCTCCGAGCGCGATTCGCTGTTTGGCTTCTCTCGGAAATGATATGTTGAGCAATTACGATTTTTCGAGTCTTCGTGCACTGGGATGCGTCGGCGAGCCGATGAACGAAAGTGCGTGGGAATGGTTCTTCAATAACATTGGGCAGAAGCGTTGTCCGATCATGGATACTTGGTGGCAGACGGAAACCGGCGGAATCATGTTAGCGCCTCTTCATAATATTTCTTTGCAAAAACCTTGTTTCGCCGCAAAGCCGTTTTTCGGAGTCGTTCCTGACATACAAAATGACGAGCTTGTGATTCTAAAGAAAAATTGGCCGGGATTGTCCTCTAATTTTGCGAGAGATGATGGTCAGATCTATCACACCGGCGATAAGGCCATGCGCGATGAAGACGGAGATTTCAGAGTTTTGGGCCGCATCGATGACGTTGTTAATATCTCAGGACATCGTTTGGGAACTTCGGAAGTCGAGAGTATTGTAAATAGCCTCGGAGAAATTGAAGAAAGTGCAGCGATCGGAATTCCACATCGAATCAAAGGACAAGCGCTTTGCATTTTTGCGACAACGACTTCTACACTTGAGCCGGAACAAAAAGAAAGCGTTGCGCGAGAAATTTCATCAAGAATTCGCCAAGATATCGGAGCTATCGCAAAGCCGGATAAAATTGTCTTTATTCCTGAGTTGCCGAAGACACGTTCAGGGAAAATTAAGCGCAATATTTTGAAAATCATCGGCGAAAAGAAAAAGATAGATTACGAAAGCGGCGATTTGAGCTCTCTTGTGAATCTAAATTGCATTAAAGATATAGAAACGGCAATGCAAAGAGCAATAAAACCGATGGTGTAATTAGCCAAATCTGTGAATCGGATTTATTGCGGAGGCGTTTCATCAAATAATCCTGGATTCGGTGAAAAAATTACGACAGAATTGAAATATCCGCAATTTTGATTGTAAGAAAGACTAGCAGGGTTTTGACGTCTTACTTTAGGCGTTACAAGATAAAGTCCGAAAGCTTCTCGTACGGACACATCCGTTTGTCCATCTGCAAAAGGAAAATAGGAGCCTTGCTGGTAATATATTAGCGCGTCAACAATGATTTTCACCTCACCTGGTTTTATTTTTAAAGTCGGATATATTTGTGCGGGAGGGACATCTGTTTTATACCGAACGGCACTTATATTGTAATCGTCGTGGTTGTTTGGGGCGCCATTCATGTTTGATGGGGAAGTGTTTCCTTCATGAGACGGATGCATTTGTGCTCTCCATATGCAAGAAGCATTTCCGTTACTCAATCCTTTAACGTAGTAAACCATTGGATGTGGGAAATGTCCAAAAACATGACCTTTACCTTGCCAAAACATAGTAGTTCCGGGATAAATTGAGAGATATGCAGCGGCGGTTACTCTTTTTAGATCCGACCAAGTGATTTTTTTATCGCTTCGATTTTGAGAAACCGTTTGAAGCATCTGCGCCATCTGATATGCGACAAATTCAGTTTGAGAATAATACCTTTGAATTTTAAAAAGATCATGCATGTAATAAATCAGCAAAATCAAAACAGGCATACAAAACGCAAATTCGATAAGGATTGTTCCTTTAGATTGGCGTTTAAAATCGATTTTTAAAAGTAAGTTTTTAAAGAGGGTTTTTGACGTTTTTGGTTGATAATTGTTTGATTTTAAAGGGATATTACCCCCCCCCGTATGGCAAAATATTTTTCAAAACTTCAAA
>JAFQBQ010000041.1 GCA_017416635.1 Alphaproteobacteria bacterium
AATTTTCGATGTTAAATTTTTTCATGTCCGTCGGAATCATGGGATTTATCGTCGGAATTTTTGTGTTTCTGTTTTTGATTCATGATTTACCAGATTTAGATCATCTCGAATCAAAAGGTCGAAAAGCTAGTATAATTTTTGAAGCGTATGATGGAACAAATATCGCAACTTACGGAGATTTATTTAAAAACGTGGTAACTGTTGATTCTTTGCCGTCGTATGTCGGACACGCAATCGTAGCAATCGAAGATCATCGTTTTTACAAACACTGCGGTGTAGATTTTGTCGGAATTTTTCGAGCAATGTTCACAAATGTTGTTTCAGGAAGAATCGTACAAGGAGGTTCAACACTAACTCAACAATTAGCAAAAAATCTGTTTTTATCACCGAGCCGTTCTATCAAAAGAAAAGTTCAAGAAGTGGTTTTGGCACTTTGGCTGGAACGAAAATTTTCAAAGAAACAGATTTTATCAATATATTTGAATAGAGTTTATTTCGGATGCGGTGCTTACGGAATCGATGCGGCTGCTTATCGATTTTTCGGGAAAAAAGCAAAGCAGTTAACTTTAGTTGAGGCGGCTAAATTAGCTGGAATCTTAAGGTCGCCATCCAAATATTCGCCATTTTACAATCAGGAACAGTCGGATCAGCGAACAGCTTTGGTTTTATCTTGCATGCGCGATCAAAAATATATATCTGCTGACGAAGAGCAGGAGGCTTTGGAAAATATAAGAAAGCATCCGCGTTTAAATATTCCTTTTGACGAAAATCGCTACTTCACGGATTGGCTTTTAGAATCGCTGGAAAATGTAGTTAATCTTGGCGACAAAGATTTAATTGTTCGTACTACTTTAGACACACGTCTGCAAAAAAACGCAATTTACGTTATTCGAGAAATGCTGAACGAACACGGATTTAAAAACGGTGCACGGCAAATGGCGTTGGTTTCGCTGGATACAAGCGGAGATATTCGAGCAATGGTCGGCGGACATACTTATGGAGAAAGTCAATTCAATCGCGCGCTAGCTTTGCGTTCGTTTGGTTCATCGTTTAAATATTTTGTATATCTCGCGGCGCTAGAAAACGGTTTCGATATTTACGACATGATAAGTGATATGCCGCTGACGATTGGAAATTGGTCTCCGAAAAATTATAAATATCAAAGCGTTGGAAGTATTACTTTGATGCAGGCATTTGCGAAATCAGTCAACACTTGTACGATTCGCATTGCTCAAAAAATAGGAATGCCGACCATTATTGAAAAAGCTCGGCAGTTAGGAATTTCCAGTGAACTGGATAAAAATTACGCGACGGCATTGGGAGGCAGCGGAACAAATCTTTTAGAAATGACCGCGGCTTTCGGCGCAACGATGAACGACGGCAGAAAGATGACACCGTTCGGAATTGTCAGCATAAGAACCTCCAGCGGAAAAGTCTTATATACGGCAAAAAAATCGGAACCTGTTCAGGTCATTTCTCCTGAAAATAGCAGGAAGATGAAAATCTTGTTACGGGAAATCGTTGAAAACGGAACGGGAAAGCGCGCAAAATTAGAAATTCCATGTTATGGAAAAACCGGAACCAGCAATGACAGTCGCGATGCAAATTTTATCGGATTTGCATCTTCCTTGGTAACCGGAGTTTGGCTCGGAAACGACGATAACAGCCCGATGAACCGCAGTATGACTGGAGGAATGCTTCCTGCAATGACTTGGAAGAAATTCATGTCTATCGCTTTCAATTTAGAGAAACCAAAAGAAGAAGTAAAAATTTTCCCAAAATCTTCAAGAAGTTCCCGCCGTCGATTAAGTTCATTCATAAAAAAACTAAAGTCCGTCAACGATCGGATCTCTAAGAGATAATCATTTTATTAACTTAAAACGTATCATTGTATTCAAAATCCGATTTTAGTAAAATCCACGTATATTGTGGTGGAGTTTTTAATGGTTATAAGAGATATATACTTTTTAGAAAATATCCAAAAGACGGGTTCGTTAGTTGTTGGAGTTTATGAAGACGGGACGCTGACTCCAAGCGCGGCGAAATTGGACAAAAATTTAAACGGAGAAATTTCGAAAAAAGTTAAGAAGCTGGCTTTCAAGGGAAAACTTTCAAATTCAGAAGCATTTGCGGCAGAGAATGAGACTTTTCATAAAATTATTTTGGTCGGTTTTGGAGAGCAAGGTAAAAAGTTTTCAAATTTTGAATTTGAACAGCTCGGCGCAGCGATTTTAAAGGCATCTCAGTGTCAGGATTCAGAAATTTCGGTGTTGTTATCTCAGGATGATATTAATGTTGTCAGCAACAGTTTTCCAACGTTGGTTGCGTTTGGATTGATGCTGAAATCCTGGAATTTCGATAAATATAAATCCAAAAAAGATGAAAAGAATAAGTTAAAGAGAGTCAATTTCGTTGTGACGGATGTCGAAACTACTCAAGCAGCGTTTAATGAATTGAAAAAATTATCGGATGGAATTTTCCTTACGCGAGAGGTAGTTTCCGAGCCTGCGAACGTGATTTATCCTGAAAGTTTGGCGAACACCGCGATGGATGAACTAAAGGCGCTCGGCGTTGATGTTCAAATTCTAACAAAAAAAGATATGACTGAGCTTGACATGGGCGCTTTGCTCGGAGTCGCGCAAGGAAGCGTAAACGAGCCGCGTCTTGTTGTTTTACATTGGGATGGAAATCAGAATTCTAACGAAAAACCAATAGCAGTCGTCGGAAAAGGCGTAACTTTCGACAGTGGCGGAATCAGCATTAAGCCAGATGAAGGAATGTACGAAATGCGTTATGACATGGCAGGAGCTGGAGTTGTCCTCGGACTTCTCAAAGCCGCGGCGTTGAACAAATTGCCGGTCAATCTCGTCGGTATAATGGCTCTCGTGGAAAACATGCCATCCGGTTCGGCACAACGTCCTGGGGATATTGTAAAATCAATGTCCGGACAAACCATCGAGATCATGAGCACGGATGCGGAAGGTCGGTTGATCCTCGCGGATGCGCTTTGGTATGTTCAGGAAAAATACCAACCGTCCACGATTATTGATTTAGCAACGTTGACTGGTGCTATCGTGGTTGCGTTGGGACATGAATTTGCGGGATTGTTCTCGAATAATGATACGTTAGCGAATCAGATAAAAGCATCGGCGGAAGAAACAGGAGAAAAGGTTTGGAGAATGCCTCTTTCCAAGCACTTCGATGAATCCATAAATTCTGATATAGCTGACATGATGAACCTCAGCAAGCCCGGAACTCGAGCAGGCGGAACGACTGCGGCACAATTTCTGAAAAGATTTATCAAAGATTCCGATACGCAGTGGGCTCATATTGACATCGCCGGCGTTGAGACGACAAAAGACGATCTATTCATGTGCTCACACGGCGTAACTGGTTTCGGCGTTCATCTATTGTATGATTTTCTGAAGAAAACTCGTTGTAAATAAATGAGGAAGCTATGGAACTGAGTTTTTATCAAGTTACGGATGGAAACTTAGTTCCGTCTGTCATCAAAATTTTAGCTAAAGTTTATGCCTCGGAACAGCGCGGGATCTTCTACAGTCCGATTGCAGAACGTGTTCAAATTGTTGATAAGACTTTGTGGACGTTTTCGACGAACGAATTTATTCCGCATGGTGATAAAACTTTGGGATTCACGGATTTGCAGCCGATTTACTTTACTTCAGAAGAAGAAAATCCGAACCATGCAGAAGTTCTGGTGATGACTGATTCTTTGGATTACGGCGATTGGCAGACAAAATTTCAGCGTGTCATCTATATTTTCGAGGATGCAGATATGTCCGAAAAGGCTTTTCAATTGTTTCAAGACTTGCAAAAAAAAAGAGAAAATGTAAACTACTGGAAACAATCTGAAAAGGGTTGGGAAAAATTAAGTTAAGGGGAAAATATGTCTTTACAAAAAACGTTATCAATCATTAAGCCTGATGCCGTTGCGAGGAATCTTATCGGCAGCATTGATTCGCGGTTTGAGCAAGCGGGGCTGAGAATTGTCGCGATGCGCAGAATTAAAATGACGAAGGAGCAAGCGCAAGCATTTTACGAAGTCCATAAAGACAAGGCTTTTTACGATAGTTTGTGCGATTATATGTCCTCAGGACCGGTCGTCGTTCAAGTTCTCAGCGGCGAAAACGCTGTTTTGAAAAATCGCGAAATTATGGGTGCGACAAATCCGGCAAATGCAGAGATTGGAACAATTCGCAGAGATTTCGGAGAAAGCATTGAACACAATGCGGTCCACGGTTCCGACAGCGAAGAGAACGCTCTTCAAGAAATTTCATTTTTCTTTAATCAGCTTGATATTGTTGAATAATTTGAAATTTCTTTATTGTTTTGCGTGTCTGTTCCTTTGCTTCACTGAGGTTTTTTCGTCTGGGTACGTTCAGGTGGAAGACATTTTGGTGAAATGTGAGGGAAAAGATGCGCTGAGTGCAAAGCAACAAGCGATGGCGCGAGCAGAACGACTTGCGTTTTCAAAGATGCTGGATGCTGAATTTCCTGAAGCATCATTTTTGAAAAATAAAGTGCGGTTGACGGACATCGCGTCAATGATATACGATTACTCTATTAATAAAGAGAAAGTTTCTGCGAAGGGATACACAGCAAAATTCTCTTATCGTTTTTCTCGTCCAAAAGTTTTGAGTTTTTTACGAAAGTGCGGTATCAATGCCTCCGATAATTCTGCTCAAAATTACAAAACTATTGCGATTTTTCCGTCAACTTATCGAAAGTATAGATCGTTGTTTTCACAAGCAAAAATCGTTTTATTTTCTGCGAAAAAAATAGTGCTGGAAATTTCGCCGAAGTTGTTGGATGATTTAAAACGTTCGCAGATTGTTTTTGCAGAAATTTAATAGTTACTCGTTTTTTAATTATTTAGTGGTGATGTAATGAATAAAATGGTTATTTTCGGCGGTGGATGTTATGGAACTGCTCTAGCGAATTGTTTCAGTCGTTCGGTACAGCAAATTTACGTCGTTGAACAAAATCCGCTGATTATTCAATCGGTTAACGAAAAGCATGAAAATTCGATATCTCTTCCAGGAATAAAATTGTCCGATAACATAACTTTTGTCGATTCATTTGCGCAACTATCTAATATTGAAGTTGTTATTGTCGCCGTGCCAGCAAAATACGTGTCATCTGTAGGCGAATTTTTGAAGCAATCCAATTTGAATAAAAACACGCCTGTAATTTTATGTTCAAAAGGATTCGATTTGGATGGGCGTCGTCCGTTGTTTTATGTTCTCGAAGAAATGCTCGATTCTCCGATTTTAGTGCTGTCGGGGCCGTCGTTCGCTGCAGAAATCGCAAGTGGAAAATTCGCAATTGTAAATTTGGCATCAAAAAATACTCAACTCGCTGAAAATTTAGCTAATCAATTGACTTCATTGAATTTTAAAGTCGAAAGTTTGGATGATCCGATCGGATTATCAGTCGCAGGTGCGATGAAAAACGTTTTGGCGATTTGTTGCGGAATTTTGTCTGCTAAAAACTTCGGAAACAGCGGAATCGCAAGCGTAATCGCGCGAGGAATCCAAGAAATTCAAATGATTATTCAATTTTTTGGAGGTAAGCCCGCTTCAGTAAATTCGGTAGGCGCTATCGGCGACATATTTTTAACATGCAAT
>JAFQBQ010000042.1 GCA_017416635.1 Alphaproteobacteria bacterium
CAGTCGAAACTCCGAAAAAAGCAACAGTCTTTACACTGGCATGCACTAATTATCCTCTTCGCCAGGCTTATCGATGACTATATACGAAACAACTTTTTCAACTTCTGAAGTCGTCCTCGCGTAATTCAAAACAACATCGCGCTCATACGGAGTCATAGCTGTTCCGCATATATAAACGACACCTCTGACAGTTGATAACTCATAGTTAAGAGATGATACATTTCCATCTGCGCGCAAAAATGCATTAATGCGAGAAGTAATTCCAGCGTCGACCGCGAAGGTTTTGGCGTCTGTTGCCGGCTGCACGTGCAATTCAAAATAGACCTTATCTTTTTGAACTTTCCCGACTATTTCCTTAATACGTTCGATTTGAGACTCATCGTCGACACTTCCGATAACAACGACTATTCCGTGCTTAACGATTAACTCAACTCGATCAAATAAATCTGTATCTTTCGAAAATAATTTTGCTTCGATTTTTTTGCGCAAATAAGCATCAGAGATCTCTCCGGTAATGCCTTCTTTATCACGAACAGTAACAGTTCCGGCAGCGGCTGCGCTACCAAGAGCGATAGTTACAGGATCACAAGCCGTACAAAACAACAAGGACGATAAAAGTATTTTATTTAACATATTTTTCCGATACATAACCCACTTCGCTTATGGTAGCACCTCTATTTGAATTTTTCCAGAATTTCTTTATCCTCTACTTCTTCTTTTGGTGGTCTTAATACTTTATTGAGTTCGGAAATTGTGTTCAAAACAGAAACTCCGCTGGTCATATTTAATTCCATTAATTCTTGAAAACTTTTTTCTCCGATTTTTTGCGCAATTTTAATTAAAGTTGATGCAGGGCTTTGTGGCTGCTTTTGCTCTAAAAATATTGCTACTTCGCTAAGCACTTTGTAAGCCTGCTCTAAAGTCGGCCCTTCTTGTTTAGGAGAATTTCCACTCGCGTTGCTTACACTTGCTTCCATTTCTCTTTGTTCATCTTCTTCTGATATCGTTTGCTTAGGTCGACGAGGCATGGAAGCTTCTTGCTTATGTTTCAGCTCAAGATTTTTTGCTGTAATTCTTTGAATATCCTGAAGATGTTCCTTTAGTATATTAAAACTAGGAGAATCTTTTGGACATTTTTCATCTAAGAAAGTTTTTATATCGTTTACTACAGACAAAGACATATCGATTTGTTCTTTAGTGGATTGAATCATTTCAATCGGAGTTATCGCAACTTGCTTTCCTATGGTTTGTAGAGATAACCCCTTGTAATTTTTTATTTGCAAATTTCGGCGGGCGTCCATCCAGCTGGCCAAAGAATACACTTCCGAATTTTCTTTATCTGTTAGCGGAATTAACGCGATACGATCGGAAATTTTATCAGAGAGAAATATAAATGGAGCCATTCGAAATGTATAATCATCATTCTCAACATCTATTTCAGGATATAAATCATCCCAAAAAGTTTCGGTTAATCCTTTTATTAATTGCAAACCGTCATTCAATCCTTCAAATTCTTTTTCTGCGATCCACGCTTCCGTCAACCAAATTGCAATTTGCAAATCTTTCGTTTGAGTCGTTAAAAGTTTCGTTGCGAGTTTTACAACTTCCGGCCAATTTGCCTTTTTCGGTTCTGTTTGCCAAATTCCTTGAGATAACCTATCATCATCTTCTCGACGAAATTCTTTCAGTTTGTCGTACACATTTTCGTATCGCAAATTTTCGCCGCAAGGTCTGTCTTCAGAAATTGGTTTGAGAAATTCCGAAACATCCATATCAACCATCCTTAATCAAACGAAACGCCAACGTTTAATGGAGGAACCGCGTTATCCGATGGATTGGTTATAGTAACTTCCGGCGCGCTCGTTTGCGGTTCGCTAACAGTCGCGATATTAACCGCATCTATAGGTTTATTGCTACTTTCTGTTTTATGAAGTTCCGGACTTTCTGTCGGGAACACAGGCCAAACTATCGGAGTCGATTTATCTCCTTCTCTCAACATCGGCGTAATTTTAAATACCATTTTCGAATTCACGACTTCGTAATTTTGATTTGCTAAAGTAATCGGGACTTCAAATTGCAAAACGATTCCGTTCGGATATTCCACACCTTTCGTAATTTTATGCTTTTCAATTAATCTGAATATCGCCCAACTGCCTTCATATGAAAATGCCGCATTATTTTTTTCTACGCGCAACGCTCCAGATGCTGATTTTGGATCTGGCTGTTCATCGGCAGAAGCAACCCATCCGAACATCACCATAATTTTATCATTATTAAAGCAAACGCCGTTGCTATTATCCGCAACAGGAACTCCGTTTATCGCGAAAATTCTGTCAAGCACCGCTGAAGTCATAGATTCCATATTCGGAAACGGTCGCAACAAAACGGAAAAACAAATCGGAGCGGTGTTCGGGTCAGAACCTTTAGACTGCTCTACCCAATGTTTAAAAAACGGAACGATATTCTCCAATGATTTCAAAAATTCTAACGCCATCGGATTTATATTTTTCTTGTCTTTATTTTTTAAGAGAATGTTATAGATATTTTTGTCCGAATTCTCATAACTATTGATAAAGTCTTCGATATCTTTCAGAGAAGCATTATCTTCTGTATCTCCAAATGGGAATTTATGCGCTAGGTTTTTATTGAACAAATCATGTATCACATTATAAGCCTTCACTGCTTTATCATAC
>JAFQBQ010000004.1 GCA_017416635.1 Alphaproteobacteria bacterium
ACGGATGATCATTATGGCTCGGCAGTAATTCAGCATGTTGACGCAACAAAATTAGAACAGGACATTTCGAACGGAATTGTTCCAGTGGTTTGCGGATTTCAGGGAACCAGCTCTGAAAATCGTGTTACTACGTTGGGAAGAGGCGGTTCAGATTTAACTGCAGTCGCGGTTTCGGATGCATTGCGCGCAGATTTGTGCGAGATTTATTCTGACGTTGATGGAGTTTATACAGTAGATCCGAATCTCTATCCGAATGCAAAACGATTGAAGAAAATAAGTTTTGAAGAAATGTTGGAAATGTCGATGCAAGGTGCGAAAGTTTTGCAAGCACAATCGGTAGATTACGCGAGAAATAAGCAGGTAAAAATCCGAGTGGCATCTAGCTTTGTCGAAAACGAAGGAACGATAATTTGCGCTGAGCAATCTTCGAAAAAAGTTTGCGGATTGGCTGTTACATATAATTTATCTTCTTTTAAAGTTCAAAATAAATTTTCTGCAGAAGAAATTTCCGATGCGCTTTCCAAAAACTTTATAAGAGGAACGATGATAAAGCAGAACGGAAAATATTTTTCTATTTTGGTCGATCGCAATAAAAAACCTGCGGCATACGCTATTCTAAAAAAATTCGATAATGGCGTGAGGCAGGAAATCATCCGAGGTCATTTATCAAGGGTAAGTGTAATTGGTCGTGAACTTTCGCATGATTATTCAGAAAAATTACGCGAGCATCTTCTGAATCATAGCGTAGAAATTTTTTATTGCTATACCGATGGATATAGCATAAATTTGGTGGTGTCGACGTCTAATTTGTTGAAGTCGATTGAGGTTTTACATAAATTTTGTGATTTAGAAAATGAATGAAAAAATACTAAAATTGATGGAACGCGGCTCTAAGGTATTGGGCTGCAAATACGCAATAATGGGCGGCGCGATGACGTGGATTTCCGAGTCCAATCTGACATCTGCTTTGTCGAATGCTGGGTTATTCGGAGTTTTGGCGTCCGGAGCTATGGACGGAGATCTTCTGAAAAATGAATTAATAGAAACTCAGAAAAAAACTGATAAAAATTTCGGCGTAAATATCATCGTTATGAATCCAAAAATTCATGATCTCATCGATGTTTGCGGAGAGAAAAAAGTTTCTCATGTAATTTTGGCAGGAGGCATTCCGGACAAATCGATTATAGATAAAATTCATTCTTACGGTTCACAAGTAATTGCGTTCGCGCCTGCTTTGGCTATCGCGAAAAGATTGTTTAAACAAAATGTTGACGCGTTAGTCATCGAAGGTCATGAAGCGGGCGGGCATGTCGGAGCCTTATCCACGTTGGTTTTGATTCAGGATATTTTACTAAATCTGAAAGAATATCCAATTTTCGTCGCCGGAGGTATTTTGCGCGGAGAAATTGTCGCTTCCCTGCTGAAGCTTGGTGCGGCAGGATGTCAGCTTGGTACGGTTTTCGCGTGCTGTAAAGAATCGACGGCTCATGAAAATTTCAAAAAGGCTTTTTTGCGCGCGTCGGGAAGAGATGCGGTTTTGCCGGTTCAATTGGATAAGCGATTTAATATACTACCTGTTCGCGCTTTGAGAAACGTCGCGTCGGATGAGTTCGTCGAAAAGCAGCGTGAAGTTTTAGAAAAATTCAATAAGGGCGAAATCGTCGCAGACAACGGAAAATTGTCGCTGGAGCATTTCTGGGCAGGTTCTTTGAGACGTGCGGTGAAAGAAGGTGACACGGAACGCGGCTCGTTAATGTCGGGACAAATCGTCGAGCTAGTTAAGGAGGAATTGTCGATTCAGGAGATAATAAATCGTATTCTTACCGAGGCCGAAAATTTCTTAAATAGTAACAGTTAATCAAAGTGTTGTCGATCAGTTCTCTACATTTAGGAAACCACTTGCTAAGCGAGTGGTTTTCAAACTACAAAAACAACAAAATCCCACAAAAACTCTCTACGATGGCGGACAGAGCGAGATTCGAACTCGCGAAAGAGTTACCCCTTTGCCGGTTTTCAAGACCGGTGCCATCAACCACTCGGCCATCTGTCCACAGCGCTAAAATAAATGTTTCTTCACAATAATGCAATCCCCAAAATTAATTCACACAACGATGTGGTAGAAGTAAAAAAGTTAACAGGTATTTTTTTTCCGTTAGAACTGCTAAAATGAGAAGTAAGGAAGTTGTTTTTATAAAATGGTCAACGAAACATTTAAAGTTTTGAGAGAAATATTATGAGCAAATACTATATAGTAAGCGGTGGGTTTGATCCGCTTCATGAAGGACATATCGAAATGATAAAAGAGGCGGCAAGCAAATCCGATGGCGTAATTTTGCTTTTGAATTCAGATGCTTGGCTGTGTCGAAAAAAAGGCAAAAATTTTATGGAATTCAAGACCCGCAAAGCTGTATGCGAAAATATAAAAGGTGTGATAGCGGCTTATGGTTTCAATGACGATGATAATTCGGCTTGTGATGGCATCCGCTTAACCCGCGAAAAATACCCGAACGATGAATTGGTGTTCGCAAACGGTGGAGATCGTACAAAAAACAACATTCCAGAAGGGCATATTTGCGAAAAATATAAT
>JAFQBQ010000043.1 GCA_017416635.1 Alphaproteobacteria bacterium
CAGTCAGAGTCCTATTCACCGCATCGATAACTACAGCAACACCGATAGCCTTTTGGATAGAATTAACTTTGAACGAATCGAAAATACTAACTTTCGCGATTCTCTGATCTAATTTATATATTCCGGAAACGATTCCGCCGACCGAAACACCTTCATTAAATAAGAATGAAAAATCTCTGCAAATTTTCGGAAACACTTTTTCAACATAAGCCCGAGTTCTTTTTTTATAACTCTGCAGCAAAGCCGAAAATAATTCAAAACACTCCAAACGTTCTTGAATTTTGAACAGTTTATTAATTTGCGGATGCAATTCTCCGAAATATCCGAGCAACTTTTTCCCGACATACACACTTCCACTTCGCGATGGGTGATAATAGCTTGGAGCTTCTGTAGTTATTTGCAAGTTATTCTCATTAATGCCGCACGCGGTAATAACTGAGAACATATCTTTCTTTATATCAAATACATCAAATGAAGTACTTCTGTTCAGCCAATTTCTTGAACATGCCGTTCCGACTCGTAACCCGGAAAGATTCCATTGCTGCTCGCATTCTCCATTGAAAACATTTCCTTCTTCAAATATACTGATGCTATTCTGACCATATCGGAAAGACGCCGCTGCCGATTTCAACAAATTAGCAAGCAACGACGGTCGCATTACTTCGAAATCAGAACTGATAGCGTTAACGATGTAAATTAAACGCCTATTTTCAGCGAAAGCTTTTGCAAAATCCTCACTGGTAAAAGAATAAGTCACAACTTCGGACATTCCTTTGCTCGCCAACAGCTTTTTCAGAGAGAAAACTCTTGACGCATCTTCTTGCAAAGCATTAGCGCGATTCGGAACTATCTTCAGAGGCTCTTCTTTTATCCCGCTGTATCCGCAAATACGCAAAACTTCCTCAATGAGATCTACATCTATATTTAAGTCATAACGCCAAGATGGAATCAAAAAAGTCGCGCCAGCAGCATCTTCATCTACAAGTCGCAATCCTAACTTTCTCAAAATTTCGCAAACTTTCGTCCACTCTACATTGCATCCGGATACGTTCAACAATTTATCCTTCGTAAGCCGAACTTTTTTATTTTCTGCTTCAATTTTTCCGATAGAGAATATTGTACTGGATTCTCCACCGCACACATTCTTAACAAGATTTATAAGTCTCGTAAAAGCCGGAATATTGCTGCTGCGATCAACACCTCTCTCAAAACGAGTACGTGAATCGCTCGTAACGTTTAAAAAATTTCCAGCTTTCGATATCGCTATCGGATCGAACAATGCTGACTCTATCAAAACATTTTTCGTATTTTCATCACATGCAATTTGCGAGCCACTCTTAATACCCAACAAACATAACGGCTTATCTGAATCATCCGTAGACACCAACATATCCTGCCTTAACTGATATGTCTTACCCTGGAAATCCGTAAAATCCTCTCGCCTTTTTGCAAACCGAAGATTCAACGCCCCTTTTATTTTATCCGAATCATAAATCTGAAACGGCAACCCGCAATCAAGCATGCAGTAATTTGCTATATCCACCACCGCTGAAATGCAATTCAATCCAGCGTTCTTTAATCTTTGCTGAATCCATTTCGGCGACTCGCCATTATCGATTCCTTTAATGACAACGAACGACATATGCGGAGCATATCTGTAAAAAACATCAACATCGTCGTATTTTATCGCCATCGGAAAATCAAACGAAGCAGAATAGTTTTCATTTTTCGCAACTTTAAAAGAACCATATCCTGCAGCGGCTAAATCTCGAGCTATTCCTTTTACAGAAAAGCAATCTCCGCGATTTGGTGTAAGCGAAACGTCCAGTATTCCGCCTTCATAACCCAAAACATCGCCAACTTTCGCGTCAAGAGGAGTTCCTTCCGGCAAATCGATAATTCCATCGACAGCACCTTCGACTTTCATATCGAGTTCGTCGTACGAACACATCATCCCCTGACTTTCGACTCCGCGAATCTTACTTTTTTTAAGAATTTCATGCG
>JAFQBQ010000044.1 GCA_017416635.1 Alphaproteobacteria bacterium
GATACTCTGGTAAAGACTATAACAATTGTCATATACAAATCATTTAAATAGCAAATTCATTTTGTCTTTTTTTAAAACCCCGGCCACATTTGCTCACCACAAATCTTCAATCGATATTACTGATGAAGTGTTTACAGCTCTGTCTATCATTGCTAATACTCGTTATTGCACGGAGTGAACATGGTGTTTGTTCCGTCGAAACGTATTCCGATTATCTCCTTCATTATGGAATGAAATGCGGAAATGATTGCACGGATTATATTGCGTATTGGACTTTTCGGTGTTTGAATGTGTAGAAACAATTATCTGTGCATTAGATAGAGTCTCTGAAAGCGTCTGCAGATATTTAACAAACTTTATTTGTAGTTGAGGATGAAGATGAGCTTCAGGTTCTTCAATGAGCAAAACTGTAAATGTATCAGTATCGCGAATTAATTCCAATTCAGAGAAAACAGTGGCAATGTAAAGCAAATTATTATATCCCAAACTGTTAGTTGCTAAATCGCGGAATTTCATAGGATCTGTTTCACCTATTTGCGGGAAGAACACCATTCGTATATTTTCTATGATTTTATTGAATGTTGTTTCGGAAAATTGCAAACCTATACTTTGCCCCAATCGCTCTCCTAAAGCATCAACAATTTTTTTATTAATTGCTTGTTTTACAGAATCTATTTCTTCATATTTGTTGTCTTTGTTTTCGATTATAGTTTTGTTAAAATCTGCAACTGCGGTAACAAGCTCATCTGTTTTTTCACCATATTTCTTTTTTAACAACAATGCTAAACGCGAATACTTACCAGTAGATAATTTAGCTTCCGCATCTCTAAGCGGCGGCAAATATATGCATTCAATTCTATCGAATGTATCTTCCTCAAATGCACTTGCAGAGGATTTTCCGCCCCAATATTTTCGTTTATAATAACCGGGTTTTGAGATGTTTTCAGATAACTTTAAATGAAGATGAGCATCAAAACTATTATCACACCATGATAAGAATGTTATTTTTTCATCTTCCGACAAATCCTTGAATTTTGCATCCACATCTATCTCAGTAGCCTTGATTTTTTTATCCATTGAGGTATAAAAATCGTCAACAGAAAAACCATTAAACGCTTCCGTTTCTCTCAATAACATTCTCAGAGAATTTATAACAGCCGTTTTGCCACATCCATTTTCTCCGAGCAAAACATTTAGGCCCTTGTTCAATTCAACAGAAGACACATTATAAGCATTTTTATAGCCACTAATAGATATCCTTGAGATATACATATGAAAACTCCTTCTAAATTAAACTGCCATTACAATGATCTACTTCATGCTGAATGATCTGCGCCGTCCAGCCGGTGAAGTTTTTTGTGCGTGTTTTCATCTCCAAAGTTTGATACTGCACCTTGATGGTCTTATAACGCTTACACTTACGGGGACCGCCGAGAAGCGACAGACAGCCTTCTTCGGTGTCGTATGCGCCATCCTTCTTGATGATCTCGGGATTAAGCATGATAGTGTACGTAGGAGCTCGTCCGCTCTCATCGAGAAAGGCGATGATCCTCTTACGAGTACCAATCATATTTGCCGCCATTCCGACACAGGTCTCCTTGTGCGCCATCAGCGTATCCATAAAGTCCTGTGCGACCTGTAAAGCTTCTTTTGTAGCAACCTCCGACTTCCCTGCCAGGAAGATGGGATCGTGCATCAGTTCTTTAATCATTTCTCTTCTCCGTATATTTTACTCTACCCCGTGCATTTCCATCAAATCGCGCAGGTCGCCAAAGCTCTTATCATACTGCGCCCGAGAGATCGCGCCGTTTTGCAGGAACGTATCGAGCAATTTCTTCTGCTGTCGGAAAAGCCCGACCTTCTGCCAGCGCTCCTTTGTCATGAGATTGGAGTGCCCTGTGCGAATCTCGCCGAGCAGCGACACTTCGATGCCCTCAGTCTTGCGCTGATAAACGAATCCCAGTTTTTCCTGCACGCGTCGGCTTTTTTCGTTGCCGTCGTAATAGCCACACCAGATGCGGTTCATTTTGAGATCCTCAAAGGCATGGCGGAGCATCTCGCGCGAGGCTTCGGGAATGAGTCCCTGCCCCCAAAATGGTTTTCCTATCCAATAACCAAGTTCGTATTCATCATCCTGCTCGGCGAGGTCATTGCGATGAAAACCGATGCTTCCGATAGGC
>JAFQBQ010000005.1 GCA_017416635.1 Alphaproteobacteria bacterium
AATTATCGGTAATAATCGCATACGTGACCTCTATTTTAAAAATGCTCAACATGTAACTTCCCATCATCGCTCGAACTATTTGTAATTCGCGAACTACCATCTATGCCGCGAGATATACCTTGAACGAAAGTATTTGATGACGAAGACCGTCCGTTATTACTATAATTTGCCGATCCACCTACAATGCTTTGCGAATACGAAAGATCTGCTGCAGATTCGCCATCATCTGATGATTCTTGAATCAATTCGGATTGAACATCGTAATTGACATTGCGCGGTCTTTTAGAATTTTTATTAGTGGAACGATTATCTGAAGATTGTTTTCCTCCATCTTCTGAATTTTCATCTACAGCGTCATCTTCGTTCATTTTATCAGAGTCAGTCGGAGCTGCCTCGCCATTATCATAGTCTTTCAAGGAGTCTTGATTTAAATCAGTTTCCGTTTCTCCTTCATCAGTTTTCGAATTGTCGTTTAATTCTAACTCATCGCGATTTTGGATGTTACCTAATTTTTCATTTTCTTCATCTATTTCGTTATTTTCTTCGAAATTTTCCGAGGTTTCTTCGTTCTCTGTTTCTTCTTCATTTATTTTTTCATTATCATCTGTTTCAACATTTTCATCATTCGCTGTGCTTTCTTCAGAATCATCATTCAAATTTTTTTCATTATTTTCCTCATTATCTTCTTCATTGATCTGCTCAACCAACTCGTCTTGTTCATTTCCGATGTTTAAAATTTCATCATGGTCTGACGAAGTTCTTCTGCGTTTTTTTCTATTTGGAGAAACATCATCATCTAAGTCATCATCGTCACCGAACAAATTTTTTGCTTTACTTAGTGCTCTTGAAATTTCAGATATATCTTCTCCCAAATTTTCTTCGGATTCACCTGCGTCGTCTTCGTCGTCATTCTGATTTTTGTTGATATCTTCATCTAATATGTCAACTTCCGATCCGTCATTTTGATCTGTTTCACTCTGATTTTCTTCTTCATCGTTTTCTTGCTTTTCGTCGTCTTCGTCATCTTCTCCTTGACCATTTTCATCGTCTTCTTCTGTTCCTTCATCTTCGCCGTCTTCTTCAGGAGCGGCATTAGTATTTTGATTATTTTCAGGTTCAGTCTTTGGTTGTTCTTCCGATGATTCTTCATCTTCTTCTAATTTGAAAAATGGATTTTTAGCTTCCTCTCCATTCGCAATGGGAATTATGTAATTCAAAAATCTTTGATTGATACCGAATAATTCGTCGATACGATTTTTGGTTTTATTTGATACAGTTCCGGCCATATCGAAATAGTTTAGTAAGTGGTTTCCTATTACTTTATACAGAAATGCGACATAATCTAAATCGTCTTTTACATCGCGATACCGAGATAAACGTGAATATTCCAGCTCTGAATCAAATTTACGCGATAACATAGGGTCGCCGAGCAAAATCGGCGTTTCTAAACATAAAAGGAGAAAAAAGATGTTAAACCATTTCATTTTCTACACATCCATTG
>JAFQBQ010000045.1 GCA_017416635.1 Alphaproteobacteria bacterium
CGTCAGAGACAAGTCAAAGTTCAGCTTTTCTAATTCTTGAAACTCCAATTTCAGCAATTCTTCATCCCAATCTGCCCAATTTGCGGATTGATTCGCGATTAAACGAAACGCTTTTATTTGTGCTTCGGATAAATCATCGGCTATAACGACAGGAACTTCTTCGAGTCCCAATTTACGCGCGGCTTTCAATCTCAGATGACCGTCAACCACACTGCCGTCACTCTTTGCGACAATTGGAATTCGGAATCCGAACTCTTTGATACAGCCAACCATTTTGTCAACCACGGCATCGTTGTTCCGAGGATTGCGAGCGTATTCGATTAAATCGCTTGTTTTAAATGTTTTAAAAATCAGCTTTGATTCACGTTTTTGAGAAAGTTCAGTCATAGAAAAATCCTCTAAGCAGAAATTTTATTTTTCTTGGAAACGGTTGCATTAAAATTAGCGAGTGGGGTCAACCCTCGAAAAAATTCTGACGCTAGCGAAGTTGCGGGGTCTTGCGTTCCGCTCTCTCCCAGGGCTTGGAAGGACCCAGACTCGTTTTTGTTTGTCTTTTTGTCTCTGCTTATCTCGTCTTTTAAAGCAAGTAACATTATAGCTATTGCATCTGCCTCATCATCTGTTTCAGGTTGGAATCCTTTTTGCTTCACTGCCGCGATCATTTCATCTTTATTTGCGTTGCCTTTTCCTGTCATGAATTTCTTGATGGCTTGAACCGAAAAACTTATGCAAGGAATGTTTCGCTGGTAACAGACAGATGCAAGGGTATACATAAAGCCACCGTAACAGTGACTAGCTTCAACGCCTTTGTGTCCGTAAACTCGCTCAAAATAAACGGATTCAATGCTGTGTTTTTCGAGTATGTTTAGCAACCATTTTCGAAACGCGTAAAAACGTTCTCCAAATTTCTCTTTGTATGTTCCTAATTTTTTCGTCCCGCTGATGAACTTTCCGTCCTTATAAATTGCAAATCCGCAATCCGAGCCCAGGTCTAAAGCAAGCAATGTCATAGCATTCCTCCGTTCATTGGTACTTATTCAGTTTTTCTCGGGAAAATGTTCAAACTTTTTTTAAAAATTTTAGCTTTTTTATTGCTCTCCGGGACATTGCCTAATTAAAGCAAGAATCAATCAATTAACTTTTTATTAATATTTAACTTAATTTAAAGTGTATTATTTGTTGTTTTAGCTAAAAAAGGAGAAAGATATGTTTAAAAAAAATTAGTATCAACAAAAATATTCTGCAACTATTCAAAAAAATCCTGCTGGAAATATGTGAGAGAATAGATAATTACGAAAAGAATAGAACCAAGCAAAATGACAACGACGATTTGCTTTTTATTTCGTTTCGAGATGATGGAGTATATCTAAATGATATTAAGGTCATAGATAAGAAAGCTAAATTACAGATCGCAATATATAGAGTTTTAGTAGAGCATTACAAAAATGAAATTTCTTTTGGCTCTAGTTATCTTTCAATTTCAAAAATCTGCTCCAGTCTCCAAAAAATGGGAATGGATTCATGCAATCTTGAAAATCAAATCCACGCGTCTATTCATCGTATTCGGAATTCCGCATACAAGATAACTAAGTCAAAAAATTTAATAGAGTCATCTAAATGGAATGGATATCGTTTTCAAGATAAAGTTTTTATCGAGAGAAATAAGCAAAAGTAAGGACTTTTTTTGAAGTGTAATTTTAGAAAAAAATAATGTAGAAAAAAACAATGAGTTATAAATCGCAAGTGTAAGGACTTTTTAAGCTCAGGTAAGAGACTTTACGCAATTTCCTGCTCATACTAATTCCGTTTTTTAGGATTTATTGCGTGATGAACAGGTATGACGGAATAGATAAAAGAATAGTTTCGAACGTGAAAACGTATGCGAAGAATTTAAAACGCAAAACGATTTTTCGTTCCATGGATACCGAAGATCTGGAACAGGAATTGATGTGCGAAGTTCTTTCGTGCGTAGAAAAATTCGATAAACGCTGTGGAAAGTTTGAACATTTCATCAGAAAGATTTTGAACAGACGCTGCGCAACATTAATCGAAACTTATATGCGCAAGAAACGCGATTCGATTATCAAATTTTCCGAATATAGCGATGATGTGCATGGTAACGACTTCCAGGAGTTCCGAGAATTATCGGAGCAACGGATCGAGGCATCAGAGTTTATCAATATGCTTCCGATAAAGTTCAGAATGCTGTTTCAATTGCTATCGAGATATTCGATTGCCGATACAGTCATGATAACGGGGCTTTCTCGTTCAAGCATTTGTAGAGACATTAAGCGCATGACATCTTTGTTTAATCATTTCGAAAATTCTAAGAATCATTTGATTTTTATTGATAAATTGAGGAGAAGTTTGATGGGAAGAAATCTATCAACAATTGAGACTTTGAACGTGAAAGAGCTTAGTCAGCTTGAAATTTATGATCTTGCGGATTTGAACGAGCAAGTCGCGAAGTTGGTGAATCATACAAAGGAGATTAAGGAAAAGTTGGAAGACGCCTTGAATCTGCGTTTTTCGGAAACAGTTCAAAGTAAGCTGCATGATGAAAATAAGGATACAGGCACGACGAAATTCTATGAAAGTGGTTTTCAGATCATTGCCGAAGTTCCGAAAAAAGTTACATGGGATTCGGATAAAATCGATGAAATTATTAAGACGATTTCTGAGGAAAAACGCAAAGCCATCATCAAAACGACGCATGTAATCGATGAACGAAAATACGTGCAATTATCGCCTGAAGATAAACAACTTTTTGCGGATGCACGAACGGTCACGCCGGGGAAAACTAAGTTCAAAATTTCTATTCCGGAGGAGGTGTAATCATGAAAATAATTTCTGCAGAGGAAAGGTTAAAACAACAAAGTGGAGTAAAAGCTGCCATTTTCGGAGGATGGGGAATCGGCAAAACGTCACTTCTAAAAACACTTTCCGAACCAACTCTTTGTTTGGATTTTGAGGCTGGCTTGTTAGCCGTAAAAGATTGGAAAGGTGATTCGATTTCTGTTCGAACTTGGGAGAATTCACGCGATCTTGCTTGTTTAATAGGTGGAGTCAATCCGGCATCGAAGTCTGTTTACAGTCAGCGTCATTATGATTCAGCAAAAGCTAAATTCAAAGATTGCGATTTCACGAAGTATAAGTGCATTTTCATCGATTCAATCACGATTGCTTCAAAAATCTGTTTTGCGTGGTGCAAGAATCAGCCCGAATCATTTTCGGATAAATCAGGGAAACCTGACACACGCGCTGCTTACGGATTACTCGCATCTGAAATGTCCAGTTGGTTGTCGCAGTTTCAGCATATTCCTGACAAGGATGTTATTTTTGTCGGCTTGTTAGATCAGAAAGTGGACGAATTTAATCGCACCTCATGGATTCCGCAAATTGAAGGTTCGAAAACGACACTTGAGTTGCCCGGAATATTAGATGAGGTCATCTCGATGGTGCCGATGAAAGGAGAATCTGGCAATCTTGAACGCAAATTTATCTGCCACACACTTAACTCCAATATGTACCCAGCAAAAGATCGTTCAGGCTGTCTTGATGAAATCGAGGAAGCGCACCTCGGAAAACTTTTAGCCAAAATAAAATCAGCAAATAAGAAAGGAGAATAACAATGATTGATTTTAATTACGCAGAATCGCAAAACAGCTTTGATTTAATTCCGGC
>JAFQBQ010000046.1 GCA_017416635.1 Alphaproteobacteria bacterium
ATTATATTTATTTTTACGGTCTGCAAGAAAAAGCACAAAAGCATATTGACAATATAAATCAATTGCTTCAAGGAATTGAAGATCGTATGTATTGCTTATCTATATCTTTAAAATCTCGGATATTGAAAACAGTAAAAATTGGAGAAAGACAATCAAAATTGTTCGAACAACAAATGCTGGGATTTGTCGTTAGATATCGACAAATCGGTTGGTTTATGTCCAATTTGCAATTTTCATATGGGGATGGATGGTTTGCGAAAGGAGTACACATAGCTGTAGGTGGTAGGAAAACAGAGCATCAATCTCCTTTTGGAAATTTTGAAGGTAATGACATTTTTTCACTGTATCATGAATCAGGACATGTAAAGGATTTATTTAAGACAGATTCGTTCGGAACCGATGAAACGATGAGTTTGATTTCGAAATTATTTTTCATATCTTCAGAAGAGAAAGTTCGGGCAATAGATAATATAAAGAGAAGAATAGATTTGCAAAAGCTAAAAACAGAGCTAGCTAATTGTAAAGTACCTTCATCAATAGCGGATTTTGCCAGCAGTCTTCGCGACATAGATAACATAGACGAGTTAGCTAATGATATATCAAATCGATGGCTTGAAGATCCTATCGATTACGCAAAACTTGGGGTTACCAATGCTGAAGAAGTATTTCAAATCATTGGATTGCGATTAATTAAAGGAAAAGATAACAAATACTATCTTGTCGTGAATGAAGAAAGCGATTCTCACTTTTCTATAGAGCAGGGGTTGCCTATTAAAATGTGGCACTGGGGGAAACATTTCGAAGAGTTCGGAAAGCTTTTAGATATATTGTTGTCGCCAAGTTTTATTCGTGTGGAAGCTCTTGATGCGTTGATTAGATTTTATGGCTCAAGCATGCCTGAATATTTGAGCAGATTGCAAACTTCTGAAATTCCATTGAGCTTTCGTAATGCCTTGTTCGACTTTTACGGACATAATAGTCCAGTCGGATATGTTTTGAGATCGCAATATTCTTCATTAATGTCATTGCTTCAAAATGAATATAAACTGAATAGTCCATTAAGGACGGGGAATTGGCCTCTAGTACTTTGGCAGCCGAGTTTTGTTTTGCCACATTTTTCAGTTCTTCATTAATTAACTTTTACAATAGTCGGAGCCCTATAAGCTCCGACTTATGTTAAAATTTCTAAAAAATTGCATACCCTCTTTCGAGATAAAGTTTTGCCCTCAAGCACTTTAACATAACCGTTCAATACTTCTTTGCCGATCGTTTCAATACGTTTTCCTCGCATTGCGTTATCACTTTTTGCATTTCTTTTCCGACTGTTGGATTCATTCTTTTTATTCGTTCTAATAGTTTACAATCCTGCACGCTCATGTATCCTCCATGCTGGAAAAGCCATTGAATTAATTTAGGATCATATCCATCTACAGCATAGCCTATCGGACTTACTCCTCGATTGTTACAAAAGCAAACTTCATTTTTCGTAATTTTCTTCAGCGACCAAAGTCTATCAAGCAAATACAGGCGTTGTCTAGCCCATTCATTATCTCTTCCAGAATAGAATTGTTGCGAAAGTTTTAATACGAAATCATTTCCCAAGGGAAACAACTCAGTATAATCTGTCAGCAAAATGTCTAATAATTCATAATTGCGGTATGCGATTATTAAATCTATTGGTGTTCGATTATGAGAATCCGTATAAATGAGCTTAAAAAAATCTGGATCGCTGTTAAACAGATTGAGGAACAGATCCGTGGAGTCCGCATAATAAAATAATAAATTTTGCCGTGCATTATTAACATGTTTAGGATCCGCTCCGTTTTTTACCATCAGATTATACATTTCTAAGCTTCTTACTTTTGATAATGGAGCATCTCCGTATATATCTTGATGATTGAACAATTGATTCAACGTTTTTGGATGCACTTTATTTTTAAAAATACAAGAAGAGCTGCTTATGCATTGTCTGCAGATATCCAAAAGTTCTTCTTCGTAATCACTTCTAGCCAGTAAATGTATTATATTTTGCCCCATAATATCTTCTTTTAACAAATTGAACTCAGAGCTATTGCAAACATGATTAAAAATCAAGTCGCTATCCTCGTCATCTCTATGAGTTTCTATTATTCTATATAGTGCTATCGGAAAGTAACAATCATCGTAATTTTGAATTTGAGATATCGGTTCTAGAAAAGGTAAAGGCTCTGTATTGGGCGCTGAAAGTGGCGCAGGAATAACGGTTTCTTGAAACTCTGGATAATTCATTGAAATTGACATACCAAAACACAAAAAACAAAACAATGTATAAATGTATATGATTATTTTTCTTCTCATTTTCTTTGTCTCCCAATAAAAAATTCAAACTATCATCCATAAATTTTATACGATTATTCACTAATTTGTCTATTATAATATTTTTAGATAAGCGATATTTTTTGTCTAAAAATTTACTAAAAATTAACCAATACAATATACGATACTTGCAGACGAGTATGGAAAGGAATTGTTATGTCTCATGAATTATTATGGGAGCCGACTGCTGAAAGAGTAGAAAACAGTAACGCCGCCCGATTTATTAAATTAGTTAAAGAAACGTGTGGTTTCGAGGGAAAGACGTTTCACGACCTTTGGAAGTGGTCTGTTTCTCATCCTAAAGAATTTTGGAATGCCGTCTGGGATTTCGGTGGAATTATCGGAGAGAAAGGCAAACGTTTATCAAATGATGCTACAAATTTTTGGGAGCACAGATATTTCCCCGATTCAAAATTAAATTTTGCAGAAAATTTTCTGCAGAGAAGAGATGATAAACCGGCTTTGATTTTCTATTGCGAAGATAAAATTAAGAGAACCCTTAGCTGGAAGCAGGTTTATGAGACAGTAGCTCGTTTGGCTGCAGCGTTAAAGCAGGCTGGAGTTAAGGAAGGAGATATTGTCAGCGGTTACGTTGCGAACATGCCTGAAACAACAATGGCAGCTCTTGCCACAATCAGTATTGGCGCGATTTGGTCTTCATGTTCTCCAGATTTCGGTGTCGCAGGCGCTTTGGATAGATTCTCGCAGGTTAAGCCGAAAGTATTCTTCGCTGTCGACGGATACTTCTATAAAAGCAAAGTGTTTAATAATTTAGAAAAGATTAATAGCGTTATTGATCAAGTTACAAGTATCGAGAAGACAATTATTATTCCATTAATTGGAGCGGGGCTGCCGCAAAATTGCAGAACTGAAACGATTTTATTTGATGATTTTCTCGTAAAAGGCGATCTGCCAGAACTAAAATTTGAAAGATATCCTGGTGATCATCCTATCTATATCTTATTTACCTCAGGAACAACAGGTGTTCCTAAGTGCATAGTTCACGGAGCAGTTGGTACTCTGTTGCAACACAAGAAAGAGCAATTAATTCATTGTGACATAAAGAAAGATGACGTTGTTTTCTATTTCACAACCTGTAGCTGGATGATGTGGAACTGGACAACTTCGATTTTGTCGCAAGGCGCCACAGTCATTCAATATGAAGGCAATCCGTTGTATCCGAAAGCAGACATATTGTTTGATATTGCAGATGAATGCGGCATGACGTTCTTCGGCACATCTGCAAAATATTTGGATACGATTCTTAAATCAAACATTTGTCCTATTAAAACTCACAAGCTTGCTGAGCTTAGAACAATTGGTTCGACAGGTTCTCCTCTCTGCGCAGAAGTTTGCGACTTCGTCTACCGTGACATTAAGAAAGATTTACATTTGAATTCATTCTCTGGCGGTACAGACATCGTTTCATCTTTCTGCATGGGTAACCCGATTAGCCCGGTGTACTCAGGAGAGATGCAAGGATTCGGTCTCGGCATGAACGTCAAAGTTTACGATGCTAATCAAAAAGAGATGCCTATCGGAAAGCAAGGCGAGTTGACTTGCGTAACTCCGTTTGCGTCTCAGCCAATCAAGTTTTGGAATGATGAAGGCAATCAACGACTTATCAAAGCTTACTTTAAGAAATTCGAAAATTGCTGGTGTCATGGCGACTGGTTAGAGCTGACAGAGCATGACGGTGTGTTTATTTCCGGTCGTGCGGATGCCGTTTTGAATCCTTCCGGCGTCAGGATCGGTACAGCGGAAATCTATTCTCAAGTTCAAAAACTTGATGAAGTTTTGGAGTGTTGCGCAGTCGGCCAAAAGTGGGACAACGACGAAAGAATCGTTCTATTCGTGGTCTTGCGTGATAATTTGAAACTTGATGACGATCTGAAAGGCAAAATTAAGAAAATCATTAGGGATAATGCTACGCCGCGTCACGTTCCGAGCAAGATTATCCAAGTTTCAGGAGTTCCAAAGACACACAACGGAAAATTAATCGAAATTGC
>JAFQBQ010000047.1 GCA_017416635.1 Alphaproteobacteria bacterium
CACGAGCAAATGAAACTTCAGGCGCAGACGCTGGATTGAAATTCCAATTATTCGCATGCTGAGTACTCACCCACAAGCTGTACTGCGACTCGCGCATGTAACCCTCGACGACCTGTTTTATCAGCTCTTCTTTTTTGGTCTGCTCGACTCGCGCGCGCTGCTCCTGCTGGCGCATTTTTCGCATCTCGGTATACCATTTCGGCGCGGCGATGTTGTGAACTTCGCCTTCAGGAACCATTATGTCATGCGCGCTGTCCGTATACGCTCGGTTGTACCAGTATCCGTTGATATTCTCTCGACTGAAATGCCAAATCAGCGGCGTTTCCTCAAAATTGAAGCTCCGCATCGCCAAACGCTCTATCTCGGAAGTCGGAGTAAAAGTTGTGGTACTGTCGTATCCGTTAAATGGCGAAATTTCCCAACCTCCTCGATCTGTCGTGCTCAAAAACGTGCTTGAACCATTGGTCTCCATGTGATACGCGCGTCCTGAATAATTCACAATGCCGAAATTATACTGTCCCGAAGTTTTTATTTCAAAAGTTTTCTTCGCTTCTTGATATTCAGCCTCGCGCTGCGCTGAAGATTGACCAGATCGTGTAAACTTAGGTTCCCATGGACGATTTTTCGCCTCTTCCGCTCGCTGACGATCTGGATATCCGAAATTCGAAGTATCGATATTAATTGGATAATCTCTCGGCCCTGGAATAGTAACATTCACCGTAGGATTTCGACCATTTCCATCAGTATTGACTCCTACAGTCGCATTTCCAGTGGTTGCATATCCCAACCCTGCTGCTGTACCGGTGAAAATCGCTGTTCCAAGTGTAGCTCCCGTAAGTAGAGACGTCCCACCAGTTGCTACAGCAACCACGCCAGCGGTAATAGCTCGTGATGCTCCTCCACCAGCAAAAACATTATTAACTACAAAAAACACTAAAAACAAAATATGAATAAATCTCATAAGTAATCCTCCACAATTGTAATTAGAACTTTCTCACTACTCTCCTTATAAAGTTAACCATTTATTAATAATTTGCAACAGCTTTTTTTACAAATCCTTATAAAACAACTCGGTAGCGTAATTTTTAAAGTTAATTGAAAATGAATCGAATATTTGATTAGTATCAAGGCTTACTTGACTTATTTTTTTAGCAAGATGAGTTAAAATCTCCTGCTACTGTAAAATGAGGTATCAAGCATGAAAAATATTTTGTTGATTCTTTTCGTTACAATAAATGCCTCGGAAGGAATGCAGTCTAAGGAACAAGCGATCATGCAAAAATGGAAAGAAGTGCAAACGCATTCTGCCCGTTGTGAAGAATTAGCCAAAGCAGAAGCCAATGTTGTTGAAATTCAAGCAGAAATAGAGAAATTTATACTTTCGTTGAGAGAAGTATCATATCTTTTATCAGAACCTGCACGAAATTGTGATACACTGCACGCTTACGTATCCAAAGTCCTCGGAGATGATTGCGAAATTCGTATCGTTAAAAATCCCGATATCTTTTTGAAGGCAGAAAATCCAACAGAACATGCAAGATTGCGTAAAATATTTTTGGGATCTCCTTCGAATTATGAAGAAATGGCTGAAGAAATTAGAACTTTTCTCAATCGCTGTGAATTTTCATCGTCACTACAAAATCCTGCAAATTTTAAGTTTTTGATAGAAAGTGCTCTAATTAAAATGTCTACGAAGGAAGTCTATCGCGAACAAATTTTCTCAGCGATCGCTTTTGCAAAAGTCGGAGATGATCCAAATAAAGCAAATAAGTTTGCAAAATTCAGCGAAAGCAACAAGGGCTCTCAGGCTATTTGGGGAGATACTTCAGAGATAAAAATCGATTTTAGTAATACATCAAACACGGCCTTCAACGCCCTTTCTGACAAAGGTGTAATTTTGGACGAGACAAATACATCTCTAGAAAATATTCTTTATCATGAAATCGGACATCATTTAAATCCATTTGTTACATGCGGCGATTGGGAAAAATCTATTGCAATTGCAGGGCTTGGTCGAAGATTAAACATAACTCTGGAAAATCAGCCTTTCGTTATTGAACAGTTCCGCGATTATATTTCTCACATATCCGTTTCAGGTATGAGCAAAGATCAATATATGAGTTATTTGATAGAAATTTTGAAAGATCCCGCAAAATATAATGCTTATTTGTTTGATGCGAATTTATCACCTGTGGGGATTTTGGACATAGCTCAAATTTTGGGTTTCTATGTTATGCAATACCAAGGAAAATGGATTTTATTTTTGTACAAAAGCGCCGATATTTTGCGCGCTCTAAGAGAAGGAACGCCAATCCGAGCGGATCATCTGTATCAAATACTAAGTCTTACGAACCAATACAGCTTAGACCAACAGTGTGACAGCGAAAAGAACGTAGCTATTTTGAATATCCAACATGAAATCGGATACATTGACTTTGCATTTTACCAAGCTCTTGCATTGGCTTTAGGATACGATACAGATGAATTTCAAAGATGTATAATGCAGAAAAAATAGGATAAAGCTGCGCGAAGCTTAAATCATCAAGTAAGAAAAAATCTTAAGACCAAATATCTACTTATTTTTATATTGATAATATTAATATCTTATATATGAGAATATCTGCATTATCAGTATTGGTAGAAAACCAAATTTATTTGTAACAATTGGCTTAGTCCCTTGGATTAGTCGAATTTGAGGACATATTTGAGTATAGAATCATCTTATTTCTACTTATACACTTTTGTTTTCGCGGAGGTGATATGATTACGAGTAACTTGAAATATCTCATGAGACAGAAAAATATAACTATCAGCAAATTGGTAGAACTTTCTGGCGTATCCAATCACACTGTCGTGAGGGCAAGACGCACATCAATCGGCGAATGTACATTAAATACTCTTGAGAGAATTTCAAATGCTCTTGAATGCAAAATCAAAGATCTCTTCGAGCAAGAGAAAGATAGAAAATAAATTATTTCTAGAAAGTTAAGTAAGTGTTCCATCGTTAGCGTTGACCTGTTCCTGGTTATTATGCGCTTTAAACTTTGTGATCTCCACTTTAATTGATTTATCGCATTGGAAGGTAAGTCTTCGCCGCGCTTCTCGTTCTTTAGATAAGTAAGTAGAGATATAATATTAATATAATGAAATTTCATCTAATGCTTTGCTGGAAATACAGTCTTTTGAATTTTATATCCTTAAGTTTTTCATCAATAAATTAACTGATAATACAGAGCTTTTCAGTTTTTAAATAAATTTATTTATCACAAAAAAAGTAGATATTTGATCTATTTTAAATCTTTTTTAACTTTTTACCTATATACAAGAATGAGTGTATTTAAGGAGAACGTTATGCAAAAACGATTAATTGTTTCTGCCAGTGCATTTGTCATTGCCGCATTGATAGTGGGTGATGCTAGCGGAGTAGATACGAAAAGAGTTCCACTAAAAAAAATGAATTCGCAAATGATTTTTCCATTATCGGAGCGATCAGCAGAGCAGGTCATTTCAATGAAGGAAGAATACTCTAAATTTATGGAGGCGAATAAAATTGAAGAAAAAGAAGAAATTGAAAAAGACATCCAAGATAGCGAAAATCGAGCAGTTATATCTCTGCTAAATGTGGGAGGAAGGCTTGGTTTTAAGCATGTTACTTTGAAAAACGGTAAGGAGTTGGAATTGTTGGATATTTCTTGGCCAACGATCAAAGAATATGCGAAAAAAGTAATTTCTGAAGGAGATTTACCAGCGGAGGGAAATGTAGAAAAAGATGGTCAACCGCTGAATTTAAGAGATCTTGAAACATTGATGACCCTTATATCTGATATAGGTCCAGCTAAGGACAGCAATGAGGAAGAAGATCGTGCAGCTACAAATATTTCCGATGAAGTGAAACAAAAATTACTAAAGTTTTGTCTCGGTAAAAACAGGCTATTCAGTTGCGATCATAACATAGAGCGAAAAGTAAAGAATTTCATATCCGCATGTCTAGGAAACTACACTAGCTTTCAGAGAATAGCATCTATGCTTGTCGTGAGTACGCTAAATCTTAGCGAAAAATACGGCTTTGTGAAAAATCATTCATTTTGGAGAATTATCCAAGATCCTGATAAGTCAGCATATTGTCATGTCATATTGGGTAACATAGTCGTTCCATTGGAAATGAAATATGAAGATGGAGTGACATTTATACATGAAATTGGACATGCTTATGATGCAATGCTGTTTGAAGGAATAGGACGTGATAATAAGCATAATATTTCACTTGAAACTTACTC
>JAFQBQ010000048.1 GCA_017416635.1 Alphaproteobacteria bacterium
AGCAGCAGCCTCTGCCTGTGCCTTTAATCTCTCTTGGGCTTTTTTCTTTGGAGCAGACTTTTTCGGAGTTTCTCTAATTGCCGGCTTATCGCACAAACCAAACTTGCTTAACAACAAGGCCACTCTGTCAGAAGGAAGTGCACCTACGGACATCCAGTACTTAATTCTTTCAGCTTTTACAACAACTTTGTTCTCATTGCTATCATCCAACAAAGGATTGTAAGTTCCAACCTTTTCGATGAACGCACCATCACGCGGACTTCTGGATTACACGACAACCATTCTGAAATATGGACTTTTCTTAGCTCCTCCTCGAGCCAAACGAATTTTTAATGCCACAAAAATCTCCAACATCTTTTCAAGATCATATAATTACCAGTAATGGCGAAAAAAGTCCAGAGTTTATATTGAAAGATTTTTGAGAGAAATCTTGCAATGATAGTTTTGCGATTTATTTTGTAATGGTAGGAAATGAATAGAATGAATAATCGTCTAACTTATTTCAATCTCTGATATTCGCATATCGTGTAATTATCGGCTTTTTTCAAAATTGTTTTCGAAAATTTTGAAAGGTGATTTCTGTTTAAAAAAATATCAGGATTATACTCAGCGTTGACATGCGTAATTAGCATGTATTGCACGACATTTTTTTCCAGCGCGTAGTTGTAAAGTTGGGCGCCGCCGATTATCCAGCATGATGGATATTTTTGCACAGCTTCTTCTAAGGTTCGAAAGCATTCAACGTCGTTTTGAATATTTTTTTTAGTAATAACGCAATTTTTTCTATTTTTTAGCGGAGCATTAGGAATAGATTCGAAAGTTTTGCGCCCCATAATAACTATGGAATTTAAAGTTTTTTCACGAAAAAATTTTCGATCCTCCTCAAATTCCCATGGAATTTTTCCGTTTTCGGCGATACCCAAATTTTTCTCGACGATGGCGATTAATTTAATCATTACAATGAATTACCAACAATTTACTTTAGCTTCGCCGTTGCGCATTCCTATATATAACGGACAAACTTGATCGTCAGCGATATCCGTAAGTGAAAGTAAGTTTTTCGCGTCACGAAAATCGGAAATTTCTACATAATTTCCGTCGCAAATGCTTTGCAATTCCTCTATTTTCTCTCCAACCCAAGGAATGTGTGGAGTTACTTGCGATTTTAATTCTTGATAAGAACTTACTCCGCACGTGCGCATGGCGAAATCGTAAAAATAAACTTGCTGTTTCTCGCTTTTTATCAGTACGACGATATCCTCGTTTTTCCCATACAAATGTTTAATGACTTCGAAATAGCTTAAGCATTTTGCGGGAATATTCAGAGACAGAGCCAACCCTTTGATAACGCTTTGTGCGACGCGGATTCCGGTAAAAGATCCAGGTCCTGATGTTGTAATTAACGAATTAATTTTTTGCAAATCAGCATTAGCTGAATTTACAACCGACTGAACTAATGAAACTAAGTGCGTCGCAGAATCTAAGTTTTCAGTTTTGCTGAAAATCTTGTCATTGTACGCCAGCGCGACAGAACATCTTTTTAAATCTGCGGTTACAGCCAAAATATTATTCATACAGAAACACTCTAGAATCTTTTATCCCGACTTTAATTTTTCCGGACAACATTTGCTCGGCATATTTTCCGTATAAGTCATATCTCCAGCCGCTCAAAAATTTTACGGATTCATCTCCGTCGACGAAATCCGACAAATCATCTTTCGTCGCGATAATTGCAGGTGCGACTTGGAACTCATCTGATTTAACATCAAGCAAAACTTTCAAAGTATCCATCACGGCGCGCTTGCTAAAATTTTCTCTATATGTTGTATAGCCAATAAATCCTTCTGCAAAATTCAAAAATTCCGACAAATCTTCGTCTTTCGCAATTCTGGAAGTCTTCAGAGTTTGAACAAAACTCATTCCTTTGTTGCAAACGGATCTGATTATACTATCTTTAATCAAGCTTTCTGGACTGACGTGTTTTTGCTCAGCTTTTGCGCTTCGCCAATTCAAAAGTTTGTTCAAAACGCCTCGATATTCACGACGAACACTTCTTTCTAAAGAGTCTGTCGGAGCCACGTGAGACAACAGCGACATATGTTCTTGCTCTAACCAATTTGTTCTGCCTAATTCTTCAAGCTTCTTTTTTTGATGTTGATAAATTTTTCGCAAATATGAAACATCTCCGACGGAATATTTTATTTGCTTCTTGCTTAAAGGACGCTGTAGCCAATTGCTCATGCTGCAACTTTTTTTAATCGATTTTCCGAGATATTTATCCACTAAAAATTGATAACTGACATTTTCGTTTGTGCTCAGCACCATCTCGTAAAGTTGCGTATCGTAAACGTTTTTGATTTCCAATCCGTTTTGCTGCAAAATTTCGATATCCTGCCGTCCCGAATGAAATACCTTCAGCAGAGAATCGTCAGCAAAAATCTTCGAAAGAAATCCAATATTTACAGACAGTACATCTATCACATATACATTTGAATTCGTTGCGATTTGAATTAAACACAAAGCAGGGACATCAAGTTCTTCGCGAACAAATTCAGTATCTACTGCAATAAATTTTTCTCGCCGATGACTGCTTGCTGACAAATCTGTTAGAAGTTTCTCTGCGGTCTGTTCTGAATCAATCAATATCATTATGCTGCCTCGCGTCCTGATACAACTCAATCAAATGAGGAAGGAATTCTTGTAAATTTTCTGCATCTACGGTTGGTCCGCACCAAATTCTAAGATGAGGCTCGGTCAAAATGTGTCCGAGAAAATCATACCCCCAATTTTTCTCTTCCGCTTGATTTACGATTTTTCGCAA
>JAFQBQ010000006.1 GCA_017416635.1 Alphaproteobacteria bacterium
AGTCCAATCTGAAAGGAGCTTTTTTATGAAAGTTGTGAATTCATTGAAGACGATAAAAGCTCGGCATAAGAATTGCCGAATGGTGCGTCGCAAAGGTCGCGTTTACGTGATAAATAAGACAAATCCTCGTTTTAAAGCGAGACAGGGGTAATTGTTATAGAGTCGTTTTCATAAATAAAATAGTATAGGAAAATTTAATGTCAGAAGAGTTAGATACTCAAGAAAAGAGTTTTGCTGATCTTTTCTCGGAGTCCTGCAAAAATGATAATTGGACAGGCAAAGTAGTTAAGGGAAAGGTCATTGCTGCGGATGAGAATTTCATCACCGTAGATGTTGGTTTGAAGTCAGAGGGACGTATTCCTGCTGCGGAATTTAAGCGCGCGGGAAAGTCCATCGACTTAAAAATTGGCGATGTTGTTGATGTGTACGTAGATCGCTACGAAAACAGAAGTGGCGAAATGGTTTTAAGCCGCGAGAAGGCGTTGAGAGCGGAGGCTTGGGATACTTTCGAGAAAGCATTCAAAGATGGTGTCAGCGTTACTGGAACGATTTTCAATCGTGTTAAGGGTGGATTTATGGTCGATCTCGGCGGCGCGACGGCGTTTTTACCAGGCAGCCAGATAGATTCTCGTCCGGTAAAGGATATTACTCCGTTACTCGGTGTAGAACAGCCATTTATGATTTTGAAAATGGATAAGCTTCGCGAAAATATCGTCGTTTCCAGAAAGGTTCTCATCGAGGGAACTAACAGCGAAGAGAGAGAAAAGCTCATCGCTACTCTTGCAGAAGGAATGGAAATCGACGGTGTCGTGAAAAATATTACATCGTACGGTGCGTTTGTTGATCTTGGCGGGATTGATGGTTTGTTGCACAATACAGACATCTGCTGGAAGAGAATTAATAATGCCTCTGAGGTGTTGACCGCTGGACAGAAAGTTCGAGTAAAGATTCTGAAGTTCAACAAGGAGACCAAGCGCATTTCTTTAGGAATGAAGCAGTTGACGAGAGATCCTTGGGAGGGTGTTGAAACAGAATTCCAGGTTGGTTCGAGAATCGAAGGAACTGTTACGAACGTTACGGATTACGGAATTTTCGTTGAAATTAAGGAGGGCGTTGAAGGTTTGGTTTACGTTTCCGAAATCAGCTGGAAAAAGAATTTTTCGCCATCGAAAGTCGCGTCTGCCGGGGAGAAAATCGAAGTTGTTGTCCTTGATGTTGATGTTGCAAAGAGGCGTATCGGCTTGGGCTTGAAGCAATTGCAAGTTAATCCTTGGGAACAGATTGTAAAAGATTATCCGGTCGGAAAAGTTTTCGATGGAGTAATTTCCAACGTCGCAGAATTCGGTTTGTTTGTGAAAATTTCGGATGATATCGATGGGATGGTTCATCTAAATGATATTTCCTGGGAGAAAATCAAAGACGAGGATTACGCAAAATTCCAGAAGGGCGATACCGTGAAAGTAAAAGTCCTCGAAATTGATGCTCAGAAAGAAAAAATTTCTTTGGGAATGAAGCAGTTGACCGAGAATCCTTACGGAGATAGCGATTTGGATGTTCGCAAGGGCATGGTCGTTACCTGTGTTGTTTCTGAAATTCAAAAAGATGGAATTGAAGTCACTTTGCCGAACGGAATTCGTGGATTTATCAAGAAAGCAGACTTGGCGAAGGATCATCAAGATCGCAAGACTGACAGATTTGCTGTTGGAGAGAAAGTCGACGCAAAGGTTATTTCTGTAGATAAGTCAGGAAGAAAGATTTCGCTTTCCATCAGGGCATTGGAGATTGAGGAAGAGAAGCAAGTTATGGCGGAGTTTGGGTCTTCGGACAGCGGCGCCAGCTTGGGTTACATCCTCGGATTAGCCATGAATAAAGATGAGAAATAATTTCACCTTTCGATTAAAAAGCCCTCTTCGGAGGGCTTTTTTTGTTGTTTTTATCTAAGGTGAATTGAAAAAGAACGAAAGTCATTTCTGAACTTGACTTTCGCAATGAGTTCAGCGATCTCTTTTAACTACTGGTTATTTATAGGTCGCATCCCATAGTTATTCCCGTTTGCTTGCTGATTTGCTGTTCTCGGCTGATTTGGCAGCATTTGATTCACAGCTGTTGCTAGCTGACCAAGACTCGAATACACTCCGGAAAAAAGAGGAAAAATACGAGGATCGCTTGCTAATGGATTACTTGCTAGTAATCCGAAGCTTGCCTGCACTTGATTCGAAGCTCGAATAACATTGCCTACAAAATTACGAGGATTCAAAGGACGCTCCGTTTGAGTCTCTACAGTCTGTAAAGCTGGCTGAGGAATATTGATCGTCTGGATCTCCATGGATTGCAAAGAAAGTTGTTTTTTCTGAGGCTTGGAAATTGGCTCCCCAAATTCATCAACAGGCTGTTTTTTTAATGTACTGTTCCATCGATTTTTTACGGCATTATCCGATCTTCCAATCATAAGTGCAGATATTTTTCCCCACTGATTTCCCAATTGATTATGCAATTTTCGCAAGCGCTGGTCTTCTTCAGTGGTCCAAGGCTTTGAATTTGGATTAGGATCCAAATGATTATACCATCTTTCACGGCATTGTTTTCCCGTTCGGATTGGTACTCCAGTGTCTGGATTTTGGAAATGAGTACAAACTAATTTGGGCCAACTTTTCGCTCCATGAGTACGCACCCATTCTGTAATTTTTTGATCTTCATCTGGGGTCCATGCACCTTTGATACTACCATATAGTTGTAAAGCTCTTTCTGCAACTGTAATAGGATTTGTATTATCTTTGAAATCTTCTTTCACTAGTTCATCTATTTTTTCTCCTAGATTACTTAAATGTCTCCAATCTCTTTTTGTTTTAACAAATCTAGGCGTTCTGACCATCGAAAGTGCACTAATTCTTTTCTTCGGTACTGCCGCTGTTTGTCCGCTAAGTGCTTCTGCCTGTAAAGGACCATTAACTTGCGGCATTCCCTCAGCTGTATACGACAACAACGAAAATACACTTACTAACATTGATAATTTAAACTTTGTCATTAAGTCTCTCCAATTAATTTACACTATTAATATAGAGACTTTTTAGTAATAGACAATATATTATGAAAAATAAAGCATCTTATTTGTCGTTTTTTTTGGAAAGAAATCTAGTCAAAATTAAGCTCGTTAGCTTTTCGAATGTGTTCTGCAAGTTTTTCCAAATCAGGATTTTTCCCATGATATTCATGCGATGATACATAGCCCTCATAATGGTCAAAATACTTATTATAATCGGTATGAATTGGTTTCCACTCGCCACTGGTTTTATGCAAAGGAAATAATTTCGCATGAACGTGATTTATTCCGAAACCTTCGTAAATCATCGCTGTTCGTCCAACATCTTCAAACGCATTATCGAACAATCGACCGACTATTGCCGATTTCAAAGTCAATTTTGCTAACTCTTCATCCGGCATATGAAATGCGTAACTCTGAAAGTGCTTTTTCGGAATTACTACGGATGCGCCCAAAGTGTTCGGATAAATCGATAAAAACGCTAGGTGCTCATCGTCTTCCCATATTTTATAAATCGGACTTTCGCCGCGAACTATTTTACAAAAAATGCAGTCGTTTTCTTCTTGAGACATAATATTTCCTTTCATGAAGCGATTATTAAAAATTGACCTGCAAAGTTTATTCTTATGACCCCTCCATACGCGCAGGTTAATGTGGAGGCGTCAGTAAGGACTGGCCCAAGCGGCGTTATAATTGTCGGATTGGTTACTGTCCACGGACCAACGGGAGTAGGAATACATGGTCCAGGCGTTAATACACCTAAAGCAGCGGAAGTTTGTGCTGCAGTGATCGGATTCATCAAACTGGTACAAAATCCCAACGGAACTACATTCACGAATGGCGCAAAATTCATACATGTAGCAAACGGTCCGCACGGCGTTATTATCAAGTTAGGTATTGGAATCACCGTACCCATGCCGGTTCCAGGAGCAGGAGGAAAAGGAGCTAACGACGCTAATGGACAAGAAGTTATTGATCCCATGCAAACACAAAATCCCATTATGCTTCCTTTCTCGCAATTAAATTACCATCTTCGTCGTATGTATCAACGTATCCAACAGGTTTACCCATATCAAATTCGGAAATTTCCAATACCGCTCCTGACGGAAAATATTTTTTTACTTCTCCGTCGCGAACTCCGTTTTTATATATGCTTTGTTCTTGTAAGGAGCCATCTGGATAGAATGAAAAGCAATTGCCTTCTTGCAATCCGTCAACATATTCGGCTTCTCGAATGACTCTTCCAGCATTATCAAAAGATAAAAATGATCCATGAATTTTTCCCTTCTGAAAAATTGTATGACCTGTCTTAATTCCGTTAACAAAAAAATCAGTTTCGCCTTCCATTAATCCGTTTTTGAAAGATGCGGTCATTATGATTACGCCGTCCTGATAAAATTCTGCAGGCCCCTCTAAGATTCCATCATTGTAAGTCAGTTTTTGAGCAATTCGTTCGCCGTCATCGTAATTTATCATTTCGCCATGAATGACTCCGTTCTTGAACGAAATTTTTTTTAGTAATTTTCCATCAGAGGTTCGAATTTCTTCAACCTTAATATCTTCTGATGTCGTTGCCGATGAATTTTCTGATGAATTATCCAAGTTTTATTGCTCCCGATAATTGAATTAGTGCTCCAGTCAGTCTTATCGCGGCGGCGCTAGTAACATCTGCCATGGTCGTTGTCACTTTGAGTCCCGCCATACACTGCACATTAAACATCGCGTTCGCCATTAATGCTACATTTATCATTGCTTGAATGTTAACGTTCATTCCTTTTAGCATTAAATTCGCTGTAGACTGAACTGTTACATTTGTCCCCTTTGCTTCGAAATTAACCGAGGCTTCAGCGTTCATATTGGTTCCGGCTTTCATTTTAAAATCTGTTCCTGATTTCTCATTCAGTGCCATCGATGCTTCAATATTTGCATTTTTTCCTGATTTTATTTTGAAATCTTTGCCGGATTCCAGTGTAACATTGCCGTCGGCTTTTAAAGTAAAATCCTTTGAAACTTTGAAAGTGCAGTTTCCTGTAATATCGACGATAAGATTTCCGTTTTTTAGTGTAATGGACTCATCGCCCTTCTCCAATAAGTATGTTAGCTTACCTTCTTTTAATGTAGCGGATGCGTCGCCCTTCTCCAGTAAATATGTCAATTTCCCTTCTTTAAGAGCAATTGACCTATCTCCTTTCTCTAGCAAAACAGAATCATTTCCTTCGGTAATTTTGACGGATTTATCGCCTTTAGTTAGCTCTAAAGAATGATTTCCTTTGTCATCGCCTTGAGCCTGAAGAGTAATTTTTCGCGAACCTTTAAAGATATCCAAAGTATCGTCGGATTCCTCGATTTCGGTTTTTCTCGAATTGATAATGTCGGAGTACAGATCCTTTTGCGCATGCAAATAAATCTCTTCCTTATCTTTTTCGTCGTAAAATCTGAATTCATTAAAACCTTGGTCATCAGTGAATGTAACCGTCTTAATTGTAGACTTCATATCATCAGAATCGCTGTATGGAGGTTTAAATTGATCGTTATAAACGCATCCGACAACAAGAGGTCTATCCGGATCTCCTTCTAAAAATGAAACGACAACTTCTTGTCCGACTCGCGGAACATATACACCGCCCCATCCGCTACCTGACAGCAATTGTGCAACTCGAATCCAACATGAGCTGTCATCAGTATCTTTCGCTTTCCCCTCTTGATCCCAATGAAAATGGACTTTTATCGCGCAAAATTCATCTCTGAAAATTTCTTTTCCTGAAGGACAGACGACGACGGCTGTTTGGTTTCCGAAAACTTTCGGTTTTGGCGTTTTTCGCAATGCGCGAAATTCTACGTCTTTTTTAAAAGCCGAAAAACGATTTTTATATATTAAGCCTGAAGATAAATTTCTTTCGAAAAAATGTTCTACGCTGTAAAGAACATATGAACTGTTAAAACTGTCTAAGGGATGATTTTTTAAATCAAAAGTCGCTCCAGGAACAAAGGACGCGACCGTTGAATGTCCATTAAGCATCGAATGAAAAAATTCAAAAGCTTGAACTCGCAATTTTGATAAATCTTCGCCTTCATTACTTTTTTCAAAACCGCCCGGATATTCGTAAACCATGCTTCCTTTCCACTTGGAATCAAGTTTCGTAAATAATTTTGTTTGCGAAATTTTATAATTGTAATCGGATAGAGAATATCCGCCGGAATTTATCGCGAAGTTGGTTCTCGCATCGTAAACTTTCCCAAGAGGATATGTTTCGCTTTTGTAATTAACGAAATTTGCATCGGATTTTCCGTTAATTTTTTTATAACTGCTGGAACTGTCGGTAAGAACTAACGTATGTTTGCCTTTTTCATGGGTAAAATAATAAAAAATTCCGTCATCTTCCATTAATCGAGAAACAAATTGAAATGAGCTTTCATTATATTGGACACAATACTCTCTTTTGGTTTTCCCTCTCTTGGAAGTTTTATCGGAAATATCTGTTACTTTCCCTTCTTTCAATACACTTTTGATGATATCAATAATGGTTTTATTTTGAAAAATCTTGCAGTTGCTGTCTAAAGACAAAGTCCATAACTGCGGGCGGAGTATAACCGTGTATTCCGTGAGAAATATGTCCTCTGACTGAGAGGTAAATCCTTGAGAAAATTCTGCAATAATTCCATTTATAAAACGTTCATGTTCTGGCGAATGTATAGTTATTGTTGCTTTCGAGTTTAACATTTTTTCACCGTCCAAGCTGCGATTCTTGCAAGAAAAGCGCACCTCATACATGAATAATTCCGAAATGGTCTCATGTC
>JAFQBQ010000049.1 GCA_017416635.1 Alphaproteobacteria bacterium
AATAAGGGAACTATACGGCGGCGAGGCGAGAAGATCTTCGGAAAAGCTCAACTTTATCAAAATTAGACAAGGACAAATGAAAAACAGAAAAATCCAAACGTATGGAACGAATATAATCAGATTTTTTCCGCTTATTTTTTTTATTAAATTCGTACACCAATAGATAATCTGCTCTTCAATGCGATACATTATTTCTAATAGATCCCTCTAAGCTCCATTCAATCGATTCGTTCATCACTTTTAAGAATCACTACAGCTTCATTTGCAAAAAATGAACAAACGCCGTCTTCAGCTTCGCATGAAAAAATTGTAGCGGCAGCATCTTTTACGTAAATTGTCCCTTTAGACAGGTTCGTCATTATCGAAATATGATTAGGCAGAATCGTAATCTGTCCCCTAACCGTCGGCAGCGTCAATTTCGCCGCTTCGCCATCGTACAATTTTTTATCTGACTTCAGAATTTTTACGTTCAAACTTAAACTCCCATTTTAGATGCTTTTTCAAAAGCCTCTTCGATGGTTCCGACCATGAAGAACGCCATTTCCGGCAGCTCATCGCATTTTCCAGAAATAATCGCATCAAATCCTTTAATCGTATCTTCAAGTTTTACGAATTTACCAGAAAGTCCGGTGAACACTTCGGCAACATGGAATGGCTGCGACAAAAATCTTTGAATTTTTCTGGCTCTCGCGACGACCAACTTATCTTCTTCAGACAATTCATCCATTCCCATAATAGCGATGATATCTTGCAACGATTTATAATTCTGCAAAATTCTCTGAACTTCTCGAGCAACACGGTAATGTTCCTCTCCGACAATCATTGGCGATAACATTCTGGAGTTTGAATCCAGTGGATCGACTGCAGGATAAATTCCGAGCTCTGCGATTTTTCTGCTCAACACGGTTGTCGCATCCAAATGCGAAAACGAAGTCGCCGGCGCAGGGTCAGTTAAATCGTCCGCCGGAACGTAAATCGCCTGAACGGAAGTAATAGATCCATTGACCGTACTTGTAATGCGTTCCTGCAACTCTCCCATATCCGTTGCCAATGTCGGCTGGTATCCAACTGCGGACGGAGTTCTTCCCAGCAAAGCCGAAACCTCCGAGCCTGCCTGCGTAAATCTGAATATATTGTCCACGAACAACAAAACATCCTGATGCTCAACGTCGCGGAAATACTCTGCCAAAGTCAAACCCGTTAACGCGACTCTCGCTCTCGCCCCTGGCGGCTCATTCATCTGACCGTACACTAACGCTGCTTTTGAATTTTCGCCGTCTGGGTCTATGACTTTCGACTCAATCATCTCATGATACAAATCATTTCCTTCTCGAGTTCTTTCACCGACACCTGCGAAAACAGAAAATCCGCCGTGCGCTTTTGCGATATTGTTAATCAACTCTTCGATCAGAACCGTTTTCCCGACACCGGCACCTCCGAAAAGACCAACTTTTCCGCCTTTTGCGTATGGAGCCAGCAAATCGACGACCTTAATTCCTGTAACCAAAATTTCCGATTCGGTAGATTGCTCGACTAGCGGAGGAGCGGATTTGTGAATAGGGCTCAATGTCGTCGCGCCTACAGGTCCACGTTCATCGACTGGCTCTCCGATAACATTAATAATGCGTCCCAGCAACTGTTTTCCGACAGGAACCTCTATCATTTTTCCAGTATCAACGACTTCCTGACCTCTGCTCAAACCATCCGTTACGTCCATGGCGATTGTTCTGACAGTATTTTCTCCCAACTGTTGAGCGACTTCCAAAACCAATTTCTTGCCGTGATTCGTGACTTCAAGAGCATTCAAAATTTCAGGAACGACCTCTGGAAAAACGACGTCGACCACGACGCCCAAAACCTGAGAAATATATCCTTTGTTCTGTGTCATTATATTACCCTCACCCATTGCTAATAGCTTCCGCGCCGGAAACAATTTCTGTTAATTCTTGCGTAATACCTTGTTGCCGCGTTCTGTTATATCTAATCTTTAACCCTGACAACATATCATCTGCATTTCTTGTTGCGTTATCCATCGAAGACATTCTTGCACTCTGCTCGCTCGCGACACTTTCCAACGCCGCTTGATAAAGCTGAACACCAATATTAAACGGAAGTAAATTGCAAAGAACGCTTTCGATATCCGGTTCGAAAATCGTAGTCGTTCTATCGCGGCTTTCTTCGTACTTTACCGGAATCAACTCTTGAATTTGAACTGTCCTTCTCATCACGGAATAATATCTTGTAAAAAGTATCGATACTCTATCAAACTGATGCTCACGAAATCCGCGAACTATTCTGTGCCCTAAAGAATTTGAATTATTCAAAAGTTCTTCTGCCTTGAAAAATTCAGGAATCAGTTCCAAATGTACATCCTTCGAAAGACGGTGTTTCAAAATATTATGTATTTTTGCGCCGACGCACCAAATCAAAATATTTCTTCCGCTTTTTTTTGCAGATTCGAGCTGATCAAGTACTGCTTTATAAACAAGATAATTGAAATTTCCGCAGAACCCACGATCTGAAGCGAAAACCACGAGCAATTCGCTCTCAATAACTTCTCGCCCGCACAACAATTCGCATGGAACATCAAATTGATCACGATGAATTCCTGATAAAACTTTTCCGAGCTCTGCTGCGTAATCTCTCGATGCTACAGCTTTCTGCTCAGCCTTACGCAATTTCACGCCGGCAACTAATTTCATCGCCGAAGTTACTTTTCTTATCGACTGAATTCCGCCTATTTTGTTACGTAATTCCTTTAAGTTCGCCATTACGCCTTTTGTTCCTTACAAAAATCCGAAACATAAGTTTCGAGAATAAGTTTCAGCTTATTTTCCGTCTCTTCGGTAATTTTCAGATTTTCTCTGATATCGTTGACAACTTCTGGAGCTTCTTTTTTGATTCGATTTAACACATATCGCTCAAAATCAAGTACTGACTCTACTCCGATTTTATCAAGATATCCATGAACACCCAAATAAATGCTGACGACCTGATCTTCGACCTTCATCGGAGAATACTGCTTTTGCTTTAAGATTTCCGTCAGACGCTCTCCTCGCGATATCAACTGCTTACTGGATGCATCCAAGTCCGAAGCGAATTGCGCGAAGCTCGCCATTTCTCGATATTGCGCTAACTCTAATTTAATTTTACCGGCGACTTGCTTCATACATTTCGTTTGTGCTGCAGAACCGACACGGCTGACCGAAGCTCCCGCGTTAATTGCCGGACGGATTCCTTTATAGAAAAGATCCGTCTCCAAGAAAATCTGTCCGTCCGTAATCGAAATCACGTTCGTTGGAATGTATGCTGAAATATCTCCGGCTTGCGTTTCAATAATCGGAAGCGCAGTCAAAGAACCGCCACCTCTTTGCTCATCCAACTTAGCAGCGCGCTCGAGCAATCTCGAATGCAAGTAGAAAACATCTCCAGGATAAGCCTCACGCCCCGGAGGTCTTTTCAACAACAGAGACATCTGCCTGTATGCAACTGCGTGCTTCGACAAATCATCATATATTATCAAAGCGTGCATTCCGTTGTCTCTGAAATACTCGCCCATCGCGCATCCTGCATACGGAGCCAAATATTGCATTGTCGCGGCATCAGAAGCCGTCGCAGCAACAACGATTGTGTAATCCATCGCGCCAGCATCCGTAAGAGTTTTTACGACCTGTGCCACTGATGAACGCTTTTGCCCGATAACAACATATATGCAGTACAACTTATCTTTTTCTATATTTTTATCGAACGCATTTTTCTGGTTAATTATTGCATCGATGGCTATAGCCGTCTTTCCCGTCTGACGGTCTCCGATAATCAACTCTCTTTGTCCTCTCCCGATTGGAACAATTGCGTCGATAGCCTTCAACCCTGTTTGCATCGGCTCGAACACTGACTTTCTGTAAACAATCCCGGGAGCCTTTACATCAACTGGGCGAGATTCCGCAGAATCAATACGACCCTTTCCGTCGATAGGTTCACCTAACGCATTTACGACACGTCCGAGTAAAGCCTTTCCAACAGGAACTTCCATAATCTTATGAGTACGGCGAACTTCCATTCCTTCTTTGATCTCGCGATCTTCACCGAACAACACTACATCGACGGTGTCTTCGCTGAGATTCATGGCTAATCCTGACGCGCCGGAAGCAAAAACGACTTCTTCGTTCATTTCCACTTTATCCAGTCCGTATACACGAGCAACGCCGTCGCCAATTGACAAAACCTTTCCTATTTCAACGAATTCAGGACCCGCATCAAAATTACGAATACGCTCTTTTAATATGGAATCAACCTCAGAAGGTTTTATATTCATAAACTTTCCCCCTTCATAACACGTTCTAAGCGCGACAACTTAGATTTCAATGAATAATCCAACAATTTAGACTGATATCGAATTTGAAAACCGCCCATCAACGTCGGATCTTCTTTTTCAACAAATTCAATATAGCCTGTAAACATATTTCTTAGCTGATTAAAGAGATCATTTTTATTTTCAATCGATTTGTTGTTGGCATATGTTATATAAAAAACCTTTTTTCCACGCTTTTTTTGATAAAAAGAATCGTAATATTTGCAAATTTCCGGTAAAGCTGCAAGTCTTCTGTTTTTTATCAATAATTTCAAAAAATTCGAAAGTTGTGGAAGCAAATGCAAATCATCAGACAGGGAACGAACGAACTCTTCACCTTCTTGAGAAATAAACGAAAATTTCTTCAACAATTTGTCTCTATTCGGCATTTTATTCAAAAAAGATCTGATTGAATAAATCTGCTGCAAAAATTCTTCTTCTTTTTTTTGCTCTACGGAAACTGCGTACAGAGACCTCACATATCTTCCGACTACAATATTTTCCATAACAAAATTTTGGTCCGCCAAAAGAACCTCCAACCGCACTGCCGCTAAATTAACACAGCCGACTGCGAATTTTCAATATCAAAATGACAACGTGTATCTTGAAAAAACAAAAAAGATGTTCTAAAAGATATCTCATATTATTAAAAGGATGTGTTATGCTTGCAGTTATAAAGACAGGCGGTAAACAGTATAAAGTAGCAGATGGTGCTTGCATTCTTGTAGACAAGCTGCCTCTAGAGGTTGGAGCTAAGCTTGAGATCAAGGAAGTATTGATGGTGGATAACGGCAAAGTTACGGTCGGTACACCGTTTGTTGATAAAGCAGTAGTGAAAGCAAGCGTTGTCGAGCACAAAAAACTCGACACTGTGTATGTGTTTAAGAAAAGCCGTCGTAAAAATTATCGCAGAAAAAATGGTCATCGTCAGATCATGACTGTTTTGAAGATTGATTCGATTAACGGATAGGAGTTAACAGATGTCAACGAAAAAAGCTGGTGGAAGCTCCAGAAATGGTCGCGATTCCGAAAGTAAAAGATTAGGCGTGAAAGTGTTTGGCGGACAAACCGTGAAAGCTGGCGGCATTATTGTTCGGCAAAGGGGAACAAAGATGCGTCCGGGAGAGAATGTCGGTTTGGGACGTGATCACACCATATTCGCAAAAGCAGATGGTGTTGTGAAATTTTCGCGTAACGCAAAAAACAGAAGCGTGGTTTCTGTTGTAGTCGAATAATTTTTAGAAGTTTTACTTTTCGTATTTATTCCAGGCTGTCGGTTTCGGCAGCTTTTTTGTATTTTGATCTATATTTTCAAAACTGTCTTTTGGCTACGGATTGGAAAAATTATTTTTATTTTTCTTAGAGATTCCATGGGCGTTTTTTGCATCGGTTGGAAACTTCTCGTAGTGAGGGGACGTAGATTTCGCGGAGCATGTCGGTTGTTTTATCCAGAAAGATAATGGGAGACGAAAAATTTGCGTTGCGATAGGTCAAAAGATAATCATTTCCGTCGATTGTTGCTTTTACGGCGTGATCATTAACTTGTTTGATAAATTTTCTGCAGGATTTTGATTTGAAATTTTCGCGGCAGGAGCATCCGACGGATTTTGTCCAGGCTTCGAGCATTCCTCGGAAATATCCGCAGTGATTAAAACAAACCAAGTCGTCTGAAACTTTTATTCCGAAAGCTTTTGCATTCGGAGATACAACAATTTTCGGACGTTCTTCCATGAAATAGAAGAATATTCCGACTAAAATTCCGACTACGCCAAGCATTCTTATTTTGTGATGAATTAGAGTAAAAATTAATGCCGAAAAAATCACGATAGTCATTGTAGTCGGAGATGGCTCCGGCATTACGAAGAGAGATCCAGGCAAAGTTGCAGAAAATGAAATCAGTTTCAGCAAAAGATCGATTCCGAAAGATAAAATATTTAGCGGAAATGAAATTTCGAAAAATAGAAACGCCAGAGAAAGCACAGCCGCCGGCATGATGAAAAATGTCATCAATGGAATAGCAAAAATGTTTGCGAAAATGCTGTTTAAAGTTAATTGATTAAAAACAAAAATAGAAAATATAGAAGTCGCCAGCGACGCGATGACAGTAGTTATAATCACGTTGAAAAACATTCGAATTGCCGAGGACTCATCCCAATGATGTTCATAAAACGCAACAATTGCGATGACTGCGCTGAATGATAATTGGAAACTCGGGAACATAATTACTTCGGGAGATATCAGTAAAATTATCATGGCGGCGATTGCGACAGAACGCATAGTTAAGGCGCGTCTATCGATTAAAATTCCCGCGATGATGATTCCGTGCATGATTAACGCTCGCAAAGATGAAACGGAGCAGCCCGACAATAAGTAGTATGCAAAAACTCCGATGAACGAAAAAACCGCGGCGATTTTTTTCACATTGTAATACATCGAGATTAGGGGAA
>JAFQBQ010000050.1 GCA_017416635.1 Alphaproteobacteria bacterium
ATGTCGTATCTCGGCATCTTCCATGTGTAGGTAATTAAGACCATCGTTCCATCGACAGCTCCTGAAACATCAATACTTGTGTCTGTAACATTTGTCGGAGTTACTTGAGTGCGATGACGATAAATTATTTCGTAAGAGCTGCCTGGTGATGGCTCTGCTCCCGAAAGCGACCAATCAACTTGACCTGCAGTGAGCTTGTAATCCGTTCCTTTTACGTAAATCGTGTTGCCTTGCTTGATTTGAATAATTTCAAGAACCGCCGTTGAAGGAATCGGATCGAGTGCGCCTGAATAACTCCCGTGAGTTAAATTAACTCTTTTTTCCGCGGTAATATCAACGGTTCTTACTTCAGCAAGAGGGGTATAATTCAGATGAATCGTCATATTACCCAACGCATCAGGCTCGAAAATATAAGGATCAGAATCTACTTCCTGAATATCGTATTCATTCGGGAAAACTGATCTAAGTGAATGATCTAATCCGACTTCATAGCCGTTTACATGAGCTTTTCCTTCGTTGATTGAAAAAATTTGTTCCTCTGAATCAGCTGAAAGACAAGTAACATTCATGCCTTTTACAACATAAGAACCATTGCTTTCGTCATCATAACGAGCCAACGCAGAACTGACTGAATCAAGCTGAGGTGCAAGAGCTTTTTGAACCAAAACCCCATTTTCGACATTATATATTGTGTAGAACTCGCCTAATTCGGAATCGCTTTCCGAAGTTTCCGCCAATTGATAACCCCAAGTCGTTGTGTACTGGAGTCTTGCTGCTCCGGGGTTTTGATAGTTTGTTGTGCCGACTGCAGGATCTCGCAATTCAGGATCTTCAAGTTCGGTTATTGTGCGTTCTTTGAAATAGACACCGATTTTTACTGAAACATTAGTCGGAATTTCTAAATTCCCTTCGTGGACGTCTCGAACCAAGCCATTAAGATAAATCTTTCCTGCTTCAACCGTAACTGCTCCAGTGCTTGAATCAATGACGCAAGTACATCCGCTGATAACATCACCGCTCTTGAAAAGCGCATCGCCGATTTCTTTGATTGCGTGGTTTGCGTATTCCTGTAAATCGTTTAATTCTGCTGCTTGCAAATGCTGGCTTGAACGAAACAGAGCTTTTGTATACTTTTTGGCTGCGTCGAACCTATTATAAACATTTCCTGTCGGCATCTTTTCCTCCCTAGAAAGTCACCACAAAAGAGCAGCTGTGTCGTGTGTTTCCCGTGCGAATTAATGGAACGCAGTTTTCAAGCATTAAAAGTTCTCCTGGATCTTCAATTTCTGTCGGCAGAAAATATCGCTGACCTATAGGAAGGTCGTTTTGAACAACAGTATTCAGAAATAAGCCATACTCACGAATCGTGTAACCATTGCCGTCTGCGTAATCGAACTGCGCTTTCACATAGAGTTGATTGGTCGGATTTTCGGAAATTCGCCAACGCCCACTTGGAGTTACCAACGTTCCTTGATCGTCTCCGACAACGTAATAAGTTTCATCGACAACGCGCCGTCCGATTTCCCGAAACAGACTGGTTTGAGTCGAATCTTCGGATACTTTTTCGCTGGTCGTCCATTCTTCAGAGCCTGTTCCCCAAGCGATAAAAAGCTGATTTGATCGAATACTTCTTGCAATGCCTGCGCGTCCCGGAATTGTTATAATTGCCATTAGCCCTCCGTCATTTTTCCATACCAATTTTGTTCGCACCAAGGGATGTCGTAATGTACATTGTCACCCCAAGTGCTGTTGCCTTTGTAAATCGCTGTTCCGAAAAATTCTGATTCAAGACTAGACTCAATATCAGGGGAAAGTCCTGCCGAAAAAACAGAATTATCTTCAAAAAATCCTCGTTCAGCCATCAGTTCGCCATCATATTCTGCGTCCGCAATTGCTTCAGATAATTCTCGAATTTCAATCGGAATCGTTTCTGAGTTATCCGCAAACATGGACAATTGATGAAATGAAAGTTTGAACGGCTCGTCGTTTAATTGTTCATAGCTTCCCGCAAAACAACATTGCAAATCGCCGAGAGTTGTTTCCGCGTCTGATAAAATTATCATTGCTCGACAGGCAGTAATTGGTTGTATTAAATTGTCAGGAATTCTTTCGCCGATATAATCAGAGTTTTCTAAAACAGTTTCGGAATGATGATGAATCGGATAAACAGGTTCGCTGATTCTTGTTTCGTCCAATATTCCGAAATCGAGTTTAAAGCCATCTTCAATCAGCGCAAAATTGTAGTGTTCGTTTTCGAAAGCAGATGTTACGTCGTAATTTCCGACTTCGGCTTCAGCAAACATTTTTCGACCGAACGATAATTGCGGACTGCCTTCTGTTAGGCGAACTCCTGAATAATCCGATAAAATATCACCCCAATCCGAGTGGTCGAGAATAAAATCGCGGACATCGTCTTCTTTATTATACAAGCGAAATAAATTTGATCTGAGCGGAGCTGCAAGTTTTGCGACATCTATAATTGTATCAACATCTAAAACGTCGGGTAGTTCATCGAATCCGATTTGAAAGTTCGCAAATCTTTCTCCTACACCTTCTTCTTCGATAATAATTCCGGTTAAGCCGTACCACGAAAGAGCTTGCTTCAATGAGTAGGGCGTACCTTTTAATCTGTGAAATTGCAGTCCTTGAATAACTCTTTCTCTGAAGTCGTCTATGTTAATTTGTGCGAGCGAATATTCCCAAGATAACGCCAGATTTATATTTGAACCTGTTGTTTTGAATTTAAAACCAGCCAGAACATTTGAATCGACATTGTATTTGATCGCTTGCTCGACTGTTCTTTCAAATTTTGTGGCGTTCCAAGGGAGCAAACTCATATAGATAACTCCACATCAATTAATCTGGCGCATTCAGTTTCAGAAACTTCAACATCCGAAATCGGGGACAACAATTGAACGTCTTTTACACCGTCTAAAAACAAATTTGAAATGATCCAACTCCGCGAAATTGAAACTCCCAAGCCCGCGATTTTCGCAAAAGCATTTTTGAAAGATGATTTTATCGTACTTAAAAATTCTGTAGGAGTAGAAGACATCAAAGTAATTTTCGCCCGAACATCGATATCGATTAAATTGCATGGAACGACTTGAACTGTGTCGGTCAGCATTCGAATATCATCTCGTTGCATATAGTCATTGACAGCTTCAAGCAAATCTTCAGAGACAACGCCGTTATTTTCTTTCGAAAGAATAGAAATTCGAACCAGTCCTGGTTCAGGTGAATCTGCGTTGGCTTCCTTTACTCGCGGATCGGAATTTAAAGCATGAAATTTATAAGCCTCTCGACTTCCTGCGCTCGACCAACCAACAATTTTTGCTTGAGTTCGTGTTCGAAGTTCGTCGTCGGTTTCGTTTTCTAATCGTGTAATTCCGTAAAATGCAGCGAGATTATCTAAGTCGCTTTCTGTAGCAAAAGCCAATAAGTTTGCTTTGGCGGCTTGGTTGATTCGTTGTATCAGTAGCAATTCGCGATAAGCGGCAATTTCCATTAGTTTAATTAACGGATCACTTTCAAGATACGCAGTAAATTCAGGATCAATTTCTATAAGTTTATTGCGCATTTGCTCAAGAACTTCGCTTAAGCTGAGTTCTTCAATAATCTGCGGTATTTCTAAATCAGAAAGATTCATATGACCAAATCCTCCAACGAAATTTTTTGTTGCGTGATTCTATAAAGCCCGATGAGAGACAATATAATGCGTCCTTCTTTTATTGAGTTGATTGCGATTTTTTCAACTTTAAACCGTGGCTCCCATTTATCGATTGCCTCTGCGACAGCAGCATAAATTTTGGGAAATAATTCCCGATTGATAGGCTGATCTGTCAGTTGAAACAAATTTGATCCGTAATCGCGACAAATTACTCTTGAACCGATTGGTGTCGTAAGAATATCGATAATCGATTGCTTCAAGTGTTCCAAATCATTAAGGTATTGTCCTGTTTTATTACTCATTCCACGCATCACAGACCTCCACTACATTTGCACACAGGGGGATTAGTCGTAATCGAACCCGAACTGAGAGAAATATTTCCGCTTCCAATATCAATTGATGAAGAGCCAAAAGACAAAGAAATGCCATCCCCAGATACTGCTAAAACAGCATCTCCCGCCGACAAAATGAGATTGTTTTCCGACAATTCTATTCTGCTGCAACCACTGTTAATTTTTATATTATTC
>JAFQBQ010000051.1 GCA_017416635.1 Alphaproteobacteria bacterium
TATCCACAAATGAGTTTCGTCATGTAGAAGAATTATAGTTTAGTTATGATTTCTTTTTGGATATCAGCTGGTGCACCTGCATAATTTGTTGAAATACATGCAATCAGCATCTCTTTATTCTTATAAAAAGGTTCTTTATTTTTATTATAGTAAAAACGAACACTTTCTTCTTCTTTAAAGAATTCTTGATTGAGTCAAGTTTTTGTGGGAGTTTTTTTAGCTCCCTTTTTTATAAAGTAAAACCTCTAAGTTTGTATCCGCTTTCCAATTGGTTTTGTTCTTCCAACTGTTGATTCTCTCATTTTTTAAAAACCTTTTAATCCCTGTAAGGCAAAGTGAACGGGTTTTCCAATCGCTTGATTTAAGTATGGCATGTTCTGACGCACGGTTTCTGTTACTAATTTTGTGGGTATTTTTCTTTTCGGTCGATGCTCTTTCTTTGATTTTTCCGTGGCTTTTTCCCATTTTCCATATATCGTTTGGATAGATAGATCATCCTTCAACCCAATCCACAAACGTGCCATGCTCATGACGCCTTTTTTGCTCCATGCTCTTCCATTTTTTAATCGTTTGGCTAATTGATTCATCATTGCTTCTGCACTTCCCATTGGACGATACGCTGTCGTGTCCACGCCTTTCTCCTGTAACCAACTACGGTAATCTTTTATGGTTTCCTGATGATGCGTTAAAAAGGCAAGGAAATGCTCTAGTTTTTCTTCTTTTTCTGGTGTATCCATTGTTCCTACTGCGCTATTCAACTCTAGAAGTAATGTTTCTACCTGGTAGTTTTTTAACGCTCTTTTCATGTAGCGGTATCGAGGATGGCTCTTCATTAGTTGCTTCATCGAACGAGCGACATGAAAACGGTCCATGGTGAAAAAGGCGCGTTCCCGAAAATACTCCCGACATGCCGTTATCCAGCCTGCTCCATCGCCATTAATAATAAGCAAGGTTTGGGTTGGATCATACGCATAATGATTCTGTAAGAATGTTTCAAAAGCTTCCCAAAAGGGTTCTTTTTCTTCATAGAGAAAATGCCTTTTATTTCGGAGCCTGACTCGCTTTCCGTTTTCTTTCCATCCCTCATGTACAGCGGCGAATTTCAACTCCCATCCACGCTTTTTCTTTTCTTGACTCTTCACATATAATCCATCTACTTCGACAAACAACACCTTTTGAAAAGGACGTTTTTCCTTAGCGGGAAGTACGCTTGTATGAAGAAGATGTTGCCGTAATGCTTCGTGGCTCATCGCCGAATAGCCTAAAAATTGTTCGAACGTTTCCACCGCCTTTCGATAGGAGGAACCATTTGTCGCTAATTCTAGCCCCCATTCTTCTAATAGTGGACTAAACCCTTTATTCCCTTGAAACTGTAAATAATGATCTAACAGACAAATATATTTTTTGGTTACACGATCGAAATAATAATTACGCTTCAGCTCCACTGCTCCAAACGCTGTATCTACTCGTATTTCTCGTTTATCTCGTAAAGCAAATCTTCTTTTGTCTCGTTGCTGAGCAATCTCTAGATCCCAATTTTCTAATGTTTGAACAAGGATTTCTTGAAAGGTCATTTGTAGTGTTCGAAATAAAGTTTTTTCCAATTCTTTTAATGATGGCATTTTTGTGTTACATTGATTCATGAGAGCCTCTCCTTTTCGTAGTGTTCTAGTCAAACTCTACTTTACAAAAGGAAGCTCTCTTTTTTAATACTTAATTTTTTCCAGCTACCGCGCTTTCGCTTGGTGGCCTTTTTGTCTAGTTGGGGGACTCGTCCCCCAACTAGACAAAAAGGATATTTATTCTCCCACAAACATTTTACTCATACTTGTCTTTCCTCTTCGGTTAAGTTATTTTCTTTAAGTAATTTCGCAAACCCTCGTAATGAAACAA
>JAFQBQ010000052.1 GCA_017416635.1 Alphaproteobacteria bacterium
CAGTCGATAGCACGACATTTCCCATAAAAGAGCACTTGCGCACGGTTTGGTCATTCGTGGCAGTGCTTCGATCGGCTGTAATATTTCCTATTTCATCTGGCGATATTCTGAAAGTTAGTTCTACTTTTTTAAAATTGAGAGTATTTTTGTTGACCTCCTTTATCTTGGAAGATTTCAGTGAAACGCTTTCTCCGTTTTCATCAAACATTTTATAAGAAACGTCGGAAAATGAATTTTTTTCTGTGGAGATTACAACCCTTCTTAATTTCTGCAAACTATTTTCTGCAAAAATTACGGAACGAGCAACTTTAAGTACCAACACTATCGACAGGATAAAAAATCCAATCGATATTGCTTTGATTTTTGTTCTTCTTTTAAGCAAGACCGACTCTTAAGCAATCGTGAATATGCAGGATGCCAATAGGCTTGCTGTCATTGGAACATATAAACAAACTGGTAATTTGATGTTTGTTCATTAATTTGGTTGCTTCTTGCGCAAACATATCTTCACTTACTACTTTTGGATTCGCAGACATTACGTCAGAAGCTTTTTTGCTCAAGAAATCATTTTCGATTTTTCTACGCAAATCTCCATCCGTGATAATTCCAACAAGCTTACTGTTTTCATCAATAACACCCGCGCACCCGAACGATTTTTCCGTCATTTCAATCAACACATCTTTCATTAGATCATTTAAATGAACCAATGGAACATTTGTATGCATTAGATCCGAAACTTTTAACAATCTTTTTCCTAAAGCTCCGCCCGGATGAAAATTTTTGAAATCATCGCGCGTAAATTCTTTTCTCTTCAACAAAGATAATGCAATCGCATCGCCGATAGCTAACATCATCGTGGTAGAAGTTGTTGGGGCGAGATTATACGGACAAGCTTCGTCAATCTTCGGCATTAAAATCACTACGCTAGAAGATTTCGCTAAAACGCTATCGCTGTTTGAGGTAATTCCGACGATATCTATTCCGAAACGATTCGCATATGACAACAGCGGAATTAATTCCTGCGTATTTCCAGACAAAGATAAAATCAGCAATGCATCATCGTTAGAAATCTCTCCTAAATCTCCGTGAGCGGCTTCTCCCGGATGCAAAAAGAACGACGGAGTTCCGACAGAAGATAAAGTCGCCGAAATTTTTCTTCCTATATGTCCCGGCTTGCCCATTCCTGAAACAATAACGTGACCGTTTTTTTTCTTTGATAATAAATCAATAGCCGAAATGAAATTATTGTCCAGCGACCAATACATCGCTTCCAATCCTGAAATTTCCTGTTTTAATACGGACTTGGCATATTCTAACTCTGCATTCATATTTTACTCCACTGTAACTGACTTAGCTAAATTTCTTGGCTTATCTACGTCTTCACCTTTTAATACCGCGACTTTGTAAGCCAGTAATTGCATCGGAATTACATAAGCCAACGGTACACATTCCTGACAGATATTCGGCAAAACGATTTTTTTAAAATCATCTCCAAACGTCTCGTTCCCGATTGAATCGGTGAAAACGATAACATTTTTCCCTCGAGCTTTTGCTATTTGTATGTTCGATACCATTTTATCGAAAACATCGCACGAAGGACACAAACAAATAACTGGAAGGTTATCATCGATTAACGCAATCGGACCATGTTTCATTTCTCCCGCCGCGAAACCTTCAGCATGAATATAAGAAATTTCTTTTAACTTTAACGCTCCTTCGAGAGCGATTGGATACAAACTGTCGCGTCCAAGATAAATAATACTCTGCGCGGAATACAAATTCTTCGCTAAATTTTCGATTTCATCGTTAACCGATGAGAGAATGTCATCGCAAATATTCGGAAAATTTCGCAATTCATTTAACACTTCAGGACGATCGTGAAATGCAATCATAGCCAACACAGTTAACTGTGCCATAAACGCTTTCGTTGATGCCACCCCGATTTCCACGCCTGCTTCTGTGTAAAATACAACATCAGCGCTGCGCGCAATTGCGCTGTTTTTTACATTTGAAATTGCTAAAACCCTACAATTGGAATTCGTTGAACGAGCATATTCCATTGCTTCTAAAGTATCGATGGTTTCGCCAGACTGAGTTATTCCGATAACTAAAGTTCCGTTTTCTATGACAGGAAAACGATATCGATATTCCGATGCCATTTCTACATTTGTAGGAATTTTTAAATATTTTTCGAACCAATATCTCGCAACCATTCCTGCATAATACGAAGTTCCGCAAGCCAAAATCAAAATTCTCGAAACATTTTTTAACAGATCAACGGGAATTTCGTTCGCAACGATGGTTTTCCTTACAGCATTCGGCTGCTCCATGATTTCTTTTAACATGTAATGCGGATATTGTCCCAAGCCTTCGTTGATTAAATCATCTGTAACTTTTTGACGTTCTTTTTTTATCTCACAAAAATTCTCATCGAAGAAAATTGCGTCGTGTTCAGTCACTTCTGCATATTCGCCATCACTAAGGTAAACGACTTCATCGCAATTTCCTGCAATCGAACTTGCATCTGAGCCGACGCACATATTCTTCCCAAAACCAATTACTATTGGACTTTTATTTTTTGCACAAAAAATTTTATTTGGAACAGATTTGAAAATTGCAACGAACGCAAACGTACCTTCGACGACTTTCAACATTTGTCGAAAGGCTTCTCTCGGGGAACTACCTTTATCGATGCAAGATTGCATATACACTGCGACGACTTCGGTATCTGTCTGCGACGTAAAATTGTACCCTTGCGTAATTAAAGAATCTTTCAACGATTTGTAATTTTCTATGATGCCGTTATGAACCAACGCGACATCCTTAGTCATCATCGGATGCGCATTTTCTTCCGTAGGTTTTCCGTGAGTCGCCCAACGAGTATGTCCAATCCCAACAGTTCCGTTAATCGGATCTTCTTCTAATTTATTTTCTAAATTTTCTAACTTTCCAACGGCGCGGCGACGTTGAAGATTTCCGTCGGACAAAACAGCAATACCAGCTGAATCATATCCTCTATACTCCAGCTTCGACAAACCCTCGATAACGGAAGAAACTATGTCCTCTTTACTTCCTGAAACAATCCCGATAATTCCGCACATTTACTTTTCCTTCGATTTTTTGAAAGATTTCGCCCAACCTTCTACATTCACTTGTTTCCCTCTCGCGATTCCCAACGAATCTTCCGAGACATTTTTTGTAATCGTGCTGCCCGCCGCGATCAATGCTCCGTCTTCTATCTTCACCGGAGCGACCAGTGCGGAATTTGAGCCTATAAAAACATTTTTTCCGATAATCGTTTTGTATTTTTTGAATCCATCGTAATTACAAGTGATCGTTCCCGCGCCGATGTTGGTTTTGTCTCCGATAGAGCTATCTCCGATGTAAGTCAGATGATTGACTTTTGCTCCGCAGCCGATATAGCTGTTTTTTACTTCGACGAAATTTCCGATTCGGGCATCATCTGAAATTTCGCTGCCTGGACGCAATCTTGAAAATGGCCCGACTTTAGCGTCGCCAATAGTTGCGCCTTCCACTACGCAAAATGGACCGATTTCCGCTCCGCTTTTAATTTCAACGCCTGCTCCGAAAACCACATACGGATGAACCACGACATCTTGCTCGATTTTGGTATCATATGAGAAAAATACCGTCTCAGGAGAAATTAAAGTTACCCCGTTATCCAAGCACTGCTTTCTCATCTTTTCTTGAAAAGTTTTTTCAAGAGCAGCTAACTCCGAACGAGTGTTTGCTCCCGACAGTTCATCTTTTGATGCTTCGTAATATCTGCAATCATATCCGTTTTCGTAAGCTAGTCTCACGATTTCCGTGATATAAATTTCTCCGGTTTTCGGACTTGGCTCTATTTTATAAAGTAAATCATTCAAAACATCTCGACGAACTAACATCCCTGCATTGCATAACGGAATAGTTTGGTCAGCAGGTGTAATATCTTTGGCTTCGATTATTCGACTTATCGTGCCAGGCTTCCCTGCTTTCGCCAATTTTCCGAGATCTTTTGTTCCTCTCGAATCAAAAGCCAAAACAACAACGGCCGTATTCGAATTAGCTTCAGCGATTTTTAACATCTCATTCAAAGAAGTCGGCGAGATCAATGGAATATCCGCATACAATATATATATCCAACCTTCATCAGATTTAGTCAGACATTCCAATCCGTATTTTACTGTGTCGGCAGTTCCTTTCGCTTTCGGCTGAAATGCTTTTTGAAAATCACAAGGTATTTGAGAAGTATAATTGGCGTATTCAGGCTTCAGAACAACAGCAATTTCGTTTGCAGAAATTTTTGTCGACGCGTTTATTACGTGATCTAACATCGACAGACCGCCGATTTTATGGAAAACCTTTGGAGTTGACGATTTTAATCTGGAGCCGTCCCCTGCCGCGAGGATGATAATCGATTTTTTCAGACTCCGCTCAACAAATTTTTGCATAACCTCTCTCAAATTTACAAAACGTAAACCTTTTTACGATAATCTTGTGAATATCGGGTTAAGTATACTCGGTTTTACAAAATATTGTATATCGGGCTGAGAAAATTATGAATAAAGTCGTTGCGATTTTAGGATTTATAGTTTTAATAACTTTAGGGGCTTTGTTTTTCTGTATTGGTTTTTTTACGGGAACAACAATTCAGCCGAATGGCGCGCAGGATTCTCTAAATCAAAATGAAGGAAGCAAAATTGTATCACAAAATCGAATCGACGATGCGCTCAGACCGTCTTCGAGTTCTATTTCAAAAAAAGTGTTTAAGATTTTGGCTGGAGCAACGGATTCTCAAGATGCAAACCAAAATAGAAAGATGTCGGGAGATTCGCTGCTGAAAGAAATCATTTCATCCCATACGGAGGACGACGATTGTTCCGTTGATAAGACTACACAAAACATAATGTATCCGACAGTCCCTGATGAAAAAAGTTTTCAGGGGAAAAAAGTGGTGTTTATCGGATATTTTAAAAATAGCGTAGCTCTTCAAATTCAAAAATTATTAATGACGAAGGGTTACAAAGTGCATGTCGAGCCGTCTAAAACAACCATTGGTGAATCTTTCGTATTTTGCGGGCCGTTCAAAAAAGGAGAAAACGCGCAAAAATTAGCGAATTGGTTCCAGCAAAATAATTTTGCTGAGGCTAAAGTAGTTAATGTAGTTAATGAAGAAGTTGAAGAGACTTTGTACGATTCTTTTAACGAAGAATCTATTCCTGCGAATGTCGAAAGAGATATTCCTGAAATTGACGAACAGCAGTTGAACCAATTAAGAGCCGCTCAGACCGCGAATCAAGGATTTAAACCTTTAACACCACGGGATACGGCGGGCACCTTACCGACTGTGCCTATGGAAGTAACAACAGCGATTCCTTCTCCAGGTGCTGTTTCGCCGCAATCGGTTCCTGCATTAGAGAACGGTCCAACGTCTCCAAACGCGACGCCTCAACTGAACCTTCCGAGTTTATAATATGCAAAAAATTCGGCTAAAATCGGATAAAATTGTTGATTGGTGATATCCTTTTCAAGTCCTATGTTGTATTATCCAAGGACATTAATTGTGCTAAGTGTTGATCTGTAATTGAGGTGACTAGTGTTAGATAAAAATTTTGATCCGAAGTCTTTTGAGGATAAGTTTTCTTTTGATATAGAAGCGTCGAAAAGAAATCCGAAAGGCGAGCCGTTTATGGTTTTGCTGCCGCCGCCAAATGTTACAGGAAATTTACATATTGGGCATTCGCTGTGCTACACGTTGCAGGATATTTTAGCTCGATACAAAAGATTGCGCGGGTATGATGTTCTATTTCAGCCGGGATTAGATCACGCCGGAATCGTTACACAGTTACTAGTAGAAAAGAAACTTTATTCATCTGGCGTTGAAAGAGGTTCATTAACTAGGGAAAAATTACTAAAAGAAATTTGGTTCTGGAAAGAAAACTCCGGCGGCATGATTTTAAAGCAAATGAAAAAAATCGGTATTTCTTGCGATTTTTCAAGATTACGTTTCACGTTGGATGACAAGAGCAAAAAAGCCGTCACGAAAATGTTCGTAAAATTGTATAACAACGGTTTGCTCAGCCGGGGACAACGCATGGTCAATTGGGATCCTCTTATTGGAACCGCCATTTCCGATTTAGAAGTTATAGAAAAGGAAGTAAAAGGTCATCTTTGGCACATAAAGTATTTCTTTGAAGACGATTCCGGATTTATTCCTGTGGCAACCAGCCGTCCAGAAACGTTGTTCGGCGACGTCGCTGTTGCGGTAAATCCAAAAGATGAAAGATATAAACACCTTGTAGGGAAAAATGTAAAAATTCCTCTGATTGACAGATTGATTCCTATTATAGCTGATAAATATGCTGATCCGAAAAAAGGTAGCGGCGCAGTTAAGATTACGCCAGCTCACGACTTTAACGATTTTGAAGTTGGTAAAAAGCATAAGCTTCCTGTTATCGATATATTTACTCCGAAAGCAGCTTTGAATGATACCGTTCCTGAGATGTTCAGAGGTATGGACAGATTTGAAGCGCGAAATAAGGTCGTCGAACTTTTAGAAAAAATGGACTTGCTGGTTTCCGTAGAAAACGTTAAGCAGATGTTGCCATTCGGCGATCGATCAGGAGTTATTTTGGAACCGAGAATTACTTATCAATGGTTCGTAAATGCTGAAAGATTAGCGAAGCCAGCAATAAAGGCAGTAAAAGACGGAAAAATTAACTTTATTCCGAAGCATTGGGAAAATCTTTACTTTGAATGGTTGAATAACATCCGTCCATGGTGTGTTTCTCGACAGATTTGGTGGGGGCACCGCATCCCTGCGTGGTACAGCTCGGACGGACAAGTTTTTGTCGCGGAAACTGAAGAAGAGGCGCGTCGACAGGCTATTAAGTTTTATGGAAAAAATAACGTAGAATTGACTCAAGATAATGATGTTTTGGATACTTGGTTTTCTTCGGGAATGTGGCCGTTCGTTACTTTAGGCTGGCCGGAAAAAAATAAAGATTTGTCCAGATATTTCTCAAATATGATTGTGGTCACGGGGTTTGATATCATTTTCTTTTGGGTCGCGCGAATGATAATGATGGGGATTTTTGCTCTTGGAAAGGTCCCGTTTAAGAATGTATATATTCATGGGTTGGTGCGTGACGAAAAAGGCAATAAGATGTCCAAGTCTAAAGGAAACGTGATAGATCCTTTGACTTTGTGCGATCAATATGGTTCCGATGCTGTTAGATATACGTTGGCAACATTGGCTTCTCCGGGGCGTGATCTGAAAATGAGCAGTCAGCTTGTTGAAACAGGGCGTAATTTCTTAACGAAACTTTGGAATGTAGTACGTTTCGCGCAAATGAACGGATGTACGTATAATCAGCACTTCGATATAAATGATGTTGCGCATCCGATAAATAAATGGATTATTTTTGAAGTGAAACAGATGGTGCGGAACGTTGAAAATGCTTTGGATAATTACCGTTTTGATGAAGCTGCAAAAATAATTTATCAATGCTTGTGGAATAATTTCTGCGATTGGTATATGGAATTTATTAAACCGGTTTTGCAGCAAACATCGATAGATAATAGTCGCGTGGAAGGGTATAATCTTTCGCAAACGCTGTTGAAAAAAGATGTTCGCGATACGGTCGCTTGGGCGATTGCTCAGTTTATCGCAGTTTTATATCCGATTACTCCTTTCATTTCTAAGCGTCTGAATGGGGAATTTGGCATAGTCGATGTCAAGTGGCCAAAAATAGACGACATTAGTGGTGATTACTCGGAATCGATAAAAGATGTCGAAATTTTGAAAGAAGTGATTACTTCAGTTCGCTCGATTAGACAATTTTTGCGAATTCCAGCGAGTGAAGTTTTGCAAGCAAAGCTGGAAAGCCAAGACATACAGGTTCATGATTTCATAAAAGACCATCGCGACATTATATCGAGAATGTGCAATGTCACTTTTGCTGAAACCGTAGAAAAGAGTATTCCGTTAGTTTTGAACGGAGCGGTTTTGCATGTAGTGATTGGCGACAAGGTGGATATCGATAGCGAAATCAAACGGTTGACGAAAGAATCCGCAGATTGCATGAAAATGCGCGATGCGGCGATGTTCCGATTGAATAACACTGAGTTTATGAAAAAAGCTTCGGAAGAAGTTGTCGAGGAACATAAAAAACGCGTTAGTACGTTGAACAGTAAAATCGAAAAAATAGAAGGAGTGATTCGTAATCTGGAAAATGTCAGATAATGAATCGTTACAAATTAGTTGTTGAATATGATGGAACACCTTTTTGCGGATGGCAGCGGCAGGAAGGTGTTTCTACCATTCAGGAGTCATTAGAAAATGCTGTTCTGCCACTTACAAAAATTCCAGTAATTATTTTCGGAGCAGGCAGAACAGATACGGGGGTCCATGCACTGGGTCAAGTTGCGCATTTCGAAACTGAAAAGAATCTTGATCCGTTTCGTATTCAAGAATGTATGAACGCACATTTGGTTCAGCAGTCCATAAGTGTGTTATCAGTGGAGCAAGTCAGCGAAGATTTTCATGCAAGATTCAGCGCGAAAGAAAGAAGCTACATTTATAAAATCGTTAATCGTCGCGCAAAATTATCTCTTGATCAAAATCGCGCCTGGAAAATTATTCATCCGTTAGATGTTCAAAAAATGAATGATATCGCGCAAGGTTTGGTCGGCAAACATGATTTTTCAGCATTTCGGGCGGCAGGATGTCAGTCAAATTCACCAATAAAATCGATTAATAGCATAAACGTGCAAGAACATGATGCATACATATATGTAACGGTTTCCGCAAAATCGTTTTTGTATCATCAAGTTCGAAATATTGTCGG
>JAFQBQ010000053.1 GCA_017416635.1 Alphaproteobacteria bacterium
CTTGCGCTGACTTCATATCCGCCTTGAGATGTTGACGTTAAAGAAGGAATAAAGCCTTTTGAAGAAAGAATTCCATCGATTTTTTTGTATAAACGAAACCTTGCAATTCTAAAACCCGATGAGCTTGTTTCGATAGGGGTAAACTTGTAATACTTATAAGCAGTTGAGTTGTTAATCCAATATTGACGACTTTCACCTTCGTACCATCTCGTTAAATAAGCTCTCTCAATAAGGAGCGTCCAATCACTATCATTATTTGATCCTTCTATTTTAAACCAATTCGGCATTTTTTCGCTGGAATCAGCCGAAGCCATAAGATCTATCATATCAACAGATTCTGCTTCAGGTAATTCGTACTTGATCCAAAATTCTCCGTTATCACGAGTAGTAAAATCTGCATAAGAAGTTCGCGATACTCCTGTTAAATTGCTTAAGGCTCCAGAATTTAAAGTTGTTGAAGTGATGGCATAGCCATTTTCTTCGTTGGACGTCATCGAAGGTATTAGTTTTTTTAATTCAAACAAATTGTCGTCTATTGAATAGCCGATTAATCGCAAATTGAGGAAATATGCTCCCTTTGTGAGAATTCTGTAGTATCTGAAAAATCCACAAGAATCCAATACCTTATCGCCTGAAGTTGATACATTAGTCAGAGTTAACAATCGTCGCCAATTGTTTCCGTCAACGCTTCCTTCAACGTAAAAATAAGCTAAAGTTCCCCCGTCTAAATCGAAATGAGCGTATGGCACATAAGTGGATTTTAACAAATCAAATTCAAATATTCCGCCTTCTGGATTTGTGAACATGTAATTGTGCCAAAAATTTCTCCCTACGCCTAGATCATAGGCCTCTCTATCACCTCTAGATGTGCCATTATGCTTACATATGCATATATCGCTAACGTCATCAATTAAATTAGAATCGTTTAAAATCTTGGTAAGCGGAGGAGTGCCTGTGCTTATTAAATTTCCAATCATTATGCTATTGCCTAGCATTTTTTCGAAATGAATTAATGTCGTCCCTACAGTTACAGCTGCGCACGGATTTTTCCATGCAACATTATTTCCGAAATTAACAATATAATTTCCGTCGGAAACAATTTCCAAATCAAATGAAATATCAGATTTCGGAGCAAAGTTACTCCAATCGAACGAAAACAACGTATCAGTATTTATAAAAGCTCTGTAATATGCGCATGTCGGAACGATTTTTATAACACCGTCCTCAACAATATTTTTTGCTGCTTTCTGATAAATGATGTATTCGCTTTTTTTCGCGACTTGCAATGCTCCGTTTGAATCGAAATTGAAATCCTCACTTGGTTTTATGATGCCGAAATTTTCGTGATCCGCATGAGGATACGTTTGCGCCGAAACTACACCGTTATTTACATTAAGACCGCTTCCGATTTTCACTAATCCAAAATTATTTTCGGAAGCAACGCCGATAACCGGAACAGAAATTTCTCCGTTGTTTACATTTATGCCCGAACCGATTTTTACTCGACCAAACTTTTCGTGTGTCGCGATATCAGATTCATCTTCGGCAGTATCGTCAATAGTGTCACACAATATATATGTATATGATGAATCGGCTGTAGTATCGGAAGTGATCTGCCTTTGAGTTAAGCCATGACGTGGTGTATCGTCTCTGAGATCTGTTTCTTGGACTTCAGCTAAAATAGTTGTGCCGTTATTTTGCAGTTGAACATCGGAAACAACTTCCTTTACTGTCGGAGCTTTTTTCAAAATCGCTCTCGGATCGAGCCATGTCGTATCGAAATTGGCATCACTCTTTTTAACGAGAATTTCGCCTTTTTTCCCTCCTTCGCCACCGCCACCTTCGACAGTAGAAAATCCCGAAGCATCTTCGTTTACGACAACATATCGTCTCGGCTGAATGTTTGTTAGTTCAGTATTGACCTGTCCAACCAGTTCTGACGGAATTCGAAGTGATTTTGCATCCAAATTTTGAACGGTATTATTGATTGAATTTATTGAACTTGAACACTCAGAAATATCCGCGTCAATCATTGTAAGCGCGGTCGCAATTCTCGTTACATCTTGAGACGCAATATTGCTCGGATGTGGAAGCGGATAATTCTTATTGTTCGTTGTCTCATTCACCATAAAATCACACCGTCGTTACTCTGAGATTTTTCACATAAGGTCGGTAAAGTACGTTTCCTTCAAGCACAAGTTTGACGCGCACGGTTGCTTGATTGTAATTTTCAAGAATATGCGTATGTTCTTCTTCACCATCGCCAATCGGAGAGCCTTCAGTTAAAGGAATTAACGACCACGTTGAATCAGGCTGCCGGAAATACACTTTCACCTGAGAATTTCCCGGAGTGTAGGAGTCATAAACAATACGAACAGTCGTATTAGTTCCTGCCGGAATCGCTCTTGTTACGTAATCTGCTGTTTGTGATTGAGTCCCAAGCATTAATTGAACGCCTTGATACAGAACAGGCGAGTGTTTTTGGCTGCCTCTGAGCTTAACTTTAAACGAAACATCACCAGAAAGTTCCTCTCTAAGAGAAACAGGCATGTCTTCGGAAAGCGTATTTGTATTTCCGTTTGTATCAGTCAGTGAAAACTCAACATCTGTTTCAGACGAGACCCTTTCGATTGTTGATTTTACCAACAAATCAGTGTTTTGATCCGCTGTAACAGTTCCAAAATTGATTTCTAAGTTGGATTCTGTAAATCGGCAAGCCAAGAGGCGAAAAGCTAAATCCATTTCCTGATGTGCTGTCCAAGTGCTGGCATTTGAGGATGAAAGCAGAACTCCGACTTGATAGGCTTGAGCCGTTACGTATCTCCTATGGATATCGTCGTATTTTCCGAGTTCACAAATCGCCAAAGATGTCGTTGCATCGTCTGTAAGAATAACTATTGCATATTCTACATTAGCTTCAAGCCAAATTGGTCGAAAGGTCGCTCTTGTGTAAGAGTTCAAACTGATTTCTGATTGTTTAATGCTTGCCTGAGCGATGATATTTTGATTCGGAAATCCTGCCGTTGTTTCTCGAATTTGAACGAGAACTCTTGAAGTTCCACCTCTTTTAAACCATAAATCCACTCCTGCGATGTGTCTTCCTTCAGACAGCGTAAAGGTTTGTGCCAAAGGATCATATCTGTAAGTTACAGTATTTACGATTCGTCGTTGTTCAGTCGTAATTGTTCCGCTGGCTGTGTAAGTTCCCGTGCCTCGGCTGCCTTGGTCTCCGAGTATTTCTACTTGCACTGTTCCGGCTGGAACGCCTGAAGGCACTGTGAATAAACCGTTCGCAACCCCATCTCTGTCCGCTTCTAATGCCATTATTCTGCCTCCCTTGCTGCTACTTCAATGCCGTTAAATGTAATTTTTGAGATTCTTTCGCCGGGTTTCAGTCCTTCAACTGTAAATTTCGGTGTCTGTTGACGCATGTATTCAAGTTTCTTTGAAGATGATCCTACCAGCTGATTAACAGAAGAATTGCCACTGCCCCATATAGAATAGTAAACATAAGTGATTGAGCTAAGCCATTGCGTTTGAACTTCAGTCCAGTGATCGATATTCAAAACTATGCTCAAATCTGCAGGAATCGGATCAAAAGCATTGTAAGGATTTATTTTCATAGAGCCTGTCTGCAGCTCCTGAGAAATCACCGGCTCCAGCGTATAAGGCAGCATGTAAACCTGTTGCTCTTTTGCGAAATCGTAAACTTCGGTTGTTATCGGAAGCATCAATTTGTTATCGACAATCGCTCCTGTTTGAGCAATTCCTTGATCTCGCATGTCGTCGTCAAAAAACGGATCAACGAAAATGCCTTTTTTAGCTGTCGGATCGCTGGCATTTGCGTCATTTTTCAATTGTTCTTGAGCAATCAAATAATATAAATCCATAATCATATTTTTCATGGACTCAATGTCTGCCATTTGAACTACTCGAATTGCATTGTTTGTGACTTTCGGCTTCGTGTTTGCTGTCCAATTTTGATAAATCTGTGCAAGAATCAATTGACCGTTCGGAGCTTTCGGAACTACAGGTGTCCATGGGTGAGCTAACCCTTTAATCCTACGAATAATTCCTTCTGCATCGATGGTTATAATGTCGTATCTCGGCATCTTCCATGTGTAGGTAATTAAGACCATCGTTCCATCGACAGCCTCTGAAACATCAATACTTGTGTCTGTAACGTTTGTTGGAGTTACCTGTGTTCTATGTCTGTAAATTATTTCGTATGAACTTCCCGGAGATGGCTCTGCGCCTGAAAGAGACCAATCGACTTGACCCGCAGTTAATTTATAGTCTGTTCCTTTAACGTAAATTGTGTTTCCTTGCTTGATTTGAATGATTTCAAGAACTGCCGTTGAAGGGATCGGATCGAGTGCGCCTGAATAACTTCCATGAGTTAAATTAACTCTTTTTTCCGCGGTAATATCAACGGTTCTAACCTCAGCAAGAGGGGTATAATTCAAATGAATCGTCATGTTCCCGAGTGCATCTGGCTCGAAAATATAAGGATCAGAATTTACTTCCTGAATATCGTATTCGTTTGGAAAAACTGATCTGAGCGAGTGATCTAAACCAACTTCGTAACCGTTTACATGAGCTTTTCCTTCATTGATCGAGAAAATTTGTTCTTCTGAATCAGCTGAAAGACAAGTAACATTCATGCCTTTTACTACATAGCTTCCGTTGCTTTCATCGTCATAACGAGCCAACGCAGAACTGACTGAATCAAGCTGAGGTGCAAGGGCTTTTTGAACCAAAACTCCGTTTTCTACATTGTAGATCGTATAAAATTCACCTAATTCGGAATCACTTTCCGAAGTTTCCGCCAATTGATAGCCCCAAGTTGTTGTGTATTGAAGCCTTGCTGCTCCGGGGTTTTGATAGTTTGTCGTGCCGACCGCAGGATCTCGTAATTCTGGATCTTCAAGTTCGGTTATTGTGCGTTCTTTGAAATAGACACCGATTTTTACTGAAAC
>JAFQBQ010000054.1 GCA_017416635.1 Alphaproteobacteria bacterium
AAGTACTTTCGAATAGTACAGGAAAGGAATAAATAAAACTCTTTTTAATCGAGTCTCTTCATTTACCTTTACTTAACTCTTTATTGGTAAGATGAGCTATTGAGGAAAGGGTTTTGAAAATGAAGAGACTCGGAATTATATCTGTTGCGTTATGTATTTTGCTAAGTGTTCCATCTCAGTCAGAAGGCAATGTAAGATTCGGAACGAAAGCGGCTCATTTATTCAAAGGTCAAAAAGATACACAAGATTTATATAATTTACTCACGCAACTATCGAATCTGAGTAAGCTTTGTTCGGCGTTTGAAGCAACAGCAAAACGATCTGCTAGTAGTGATGCTTATCAAAACAAATTGGATGTAGAGCATATCCGACTATTTGTAGAAATGATAAACGGTTTTTGCTCCATTCTAAGTTCTAAATTTGATTTTCTCTACCGCGCGATGAATGATATCATTAGGGAAAAAGCAAGTCTCGAAAAAGCGAAAAATGATAGAGCCATCGAAAAGAGTGAAGCAACTATAGAAGAAAGAAAAGGGCAAGTGCTCAAATTATTGAATATTCTTCAAAGTCGAGAGATGTATGCAATGGCGTTGTTTATTGTGATGTATGCTGATGTTACGCTTCAAGTATTGCAAGCCCGAGCGAATTCGGGAAATACAGAAGATCTTTCAGATGAAGAAGAAACACCGAATCGAAGGACACAGGGTAAAGACAATGCATTGATTCAGAGTTTTTCAAAGCTTTCAGATCAATATACAAAAACCGCAGACATTTTATCTCGAGATCTTGTTGCATGTGTAGATTTTTGTAAAAAATCAAGTGAGATTCAAGAAGAAGGAGCTAATTCAGTTTGGGATACCTACCAGAAGGTATTCGATACTATTCCAGGCATATTCAGAATTATTAACAAACATCTCGCACAACAGTCTGTAGATGCTAATGCTGTAGAGAGAGCGAGACAAGAGATAAAAGATCTGCTTCCACAAGGCACATTCTCTGAACAAGAGCAAAGAGGAGGGCCGCAAGATGATTACTATAACGATTACGATGATGTAGGTTACGGTTCAAACAGCGATTTAAGAGATGATATGATGAATTCTCGTAACAATGGTTATGACTCCGATAGTGGTTATGATTACTACGATGATTACAATCAGGATGGCAATTATGACTCCAATTTAGGAGATGATCGATACCAAGAAAATTATGATAGACGAAATAATAATGGCATGCGAAGAAATAATAATCCTCGTAGACGCGTCCCAATTAATCGTTCAAGATCACAAACAGTGATAAGGAATACCAGGATAAATTGAAGCTACAGGCGTTTCATAAACTAAGTCTCCGAGCTCTAATCCATCATAAAATCGCGAAAAAAATGTCATATTCGAGCGAAACGGGCTGATCAGACACGATTAAGTGAGAGTCTGTATCATGCGACTTTGAATATGCTCCAAGTTTTCGAAAATATTTCGCTACTCCGAAGAAATTTTCAAATTCCAGCGTGTATTTTTTTGTGCAGTATTTCTTGAAAGCATGACGATTTGTTAATTCTTTCAGCGAAGGATAACGAAATGTCGGCGGTTTACTGAAAAGTTTTTTATAATTTTCAAAGGACGAATTCAGCAAAGTTGAAAAAGCAAAAACGTTACAAAATCGATGAACTTTTTCGAGAAATGCGTCGATATCTGAAAACCACTGCAAACAAAGATTCGAGACGCCTAAATCGTAGTGTCTATCAAAAGCATATTTTTCCGCATCATAACATATCATGTCAGCAGGCTTGTTTAATTTTTTCGCTGCGACTTTTAACATATTTTCCGAAATATCGCATAAGGTAACATTTGCATCCGGATATTTTTTTAATAATTCCAAAGATGCATTTCCAGTTCCGCATCCGATATCTATAACAGAAGTAACATTGGCCAAATTTATTAAATCAATCAAATCGGTAGCCGCGAATTTTTGAACTTCCGAGACAGAATCGTAAGTGTCCGCAGATTTATCAAAACATTTTTTTACGGAATCTTTATCCATTTAAATTTCCTTTAAAAACGCTTTTATAATTTTAAAAACCTCTGCTGATTTTGAAAATCCGAGAGTGTGATTAACTCCGTCAACATACTTTAATTGTATCAAAGGATTGTTTGAAAAATTATCCTGCAAAATTCGCGGTTCAACAATTTTGTCTTGTTCGCTGCCGATTATCAAAGTCGGAACGCCGCAATGTTCGTAAGAATATTTCATACTTTCTAAATCTTTCCGCAATTCTTCTTTAGAAAAATTTTTCTCGACTCTTTCCTCGTATCCGCAAAGATTTCGAAAAAATTCAAGGAATCGTTCGGTATCGCGTTCGCAATTCATCATCATACGATTTAAATTTTTTTGCAAAAAACTATTACGAGATGGTTCACCGCTGCAGAAATTCAAAAATCCTTGAAGTCCGACAAGTGCTTGAAATTTTATTCCGGAATTATTTAATTTGAGAAATCCCAAAGAATGGCCAATGCCGACATAATCCTTTCGTTCGAATGAGTTAAAAGATGAATCAAAAAATTCGTATTCGCCATCCAGCAATGGAATTAAATTTTTCCAATATCTGTTATCGAATCCAAATCCCGAGCAAAGTAAGTATGTCATCGCATCGCGCTTACCAACAAATCTATATCTTCATAACTATGTCCAGCGTTAATCGCTAAACGGATTCGCGGAGTCGGCGCAGTCGGACGTCTAATCGCCGAAGTTATAATATTTTTGTTCAACAATTTCTGATGCGCCCGAAGCATTTCTTCTATTGAATCCAAAATAATGGAAACAATATTCGTATTTTTTCCGATATATTTCATTCCGCAATCTGTTAATAATTTTTTCAAATATTCTGATTTTTCAATAAGTTGCTTGCGAATATCTTTCAATTGCGGAAGTAAATTCCAATTGTATTGTGCCACTCCGATGCAAAATGGAGATAAGGCCGTCGAATATATAAATCCCTTGCTCGCTTGTATCAAATAATCTTTTATCAAAGATGAACTCGCGACATAAGCTCCGCTGGACGCCAATGCTTTGCTGAAAGTTCCCATGATAATCGTAGATTCCGAATCAAAATCAAAGTTTGTCGAAAGTCCGTAACCGTTTTTTCCGTATAATCCCGTCGCATGAGCTTCATCCAAATACAAAAACGCGTCGTATTTTTTCGCAAGATACAACAACGC
>JAFQBQ010000055.1 GCA_017416635.1 Alphaproteobacteria bacterium
CTGGAACTCGGAACAATACCGCATGAAGTTTCGTGTCGGCTGGGACCTAGGGTAAAAAAAGTGTATATCGGAGGTAAATAATGAACATATTCGCGACCTTGGGAAGGTATTCATTAGCGACATTTCAGGAAGTCGGAAAAGTCGCGATATTCGCAGCGAAAGGTTTCAAAAGTTGCTTTTGTCCTCCGTTTTATTTTAAAGAAATTTTCCGACACATGGTAACGGTAGGTTTTTATTCTCTGCCGATCGTCGCTCTCACTGCAATGTTTGCAGGAATGATTATTGCTTTGCAGACCTACGTCGGATTCACTAGATTTAACGCAGAAGGCGCCGTCGCAACAGTTGTTTTAATATGTATCACTCGAGAACTTGCCCCTGTGTTCGCGGGATTAATGGTTACAGGAAGAGTCGGCTCTGGTATCGCTGCAGAAATTGGTTCAATGAGAGTATCCGATCAAATAGACGCTTTGATTACCCTTGGAGTTGATACATTCAAATTTTTAGTAGCGCCAAGAATGATCGCTGCAGTAATAATGATGCCTTTTTTGGTATTTATTGCAGACATCATCGGAGTTATGGGCGGATTTTTGATTTCAACAACGGTTTTGGACTTTTCCGTGGGGTCGTATCTTTCGCAGACTGTTCAGAATTTAGAAGCTATCGACGTTATTTCAGGCTTGGTCAAAGCTTCATTTTTCGGGTTTTGTATGGCTGTTTTCGGATGCTACCACGGATTTTACAGCGATCTCGGCGCAAAAGGCGTAGGTAATGCAACGACCAGCGCGGTTGTCGCTTCCAGCATCGGAGTTTTAGCTTTGGATTATTTATTAACTGCGGTATTTTTTGGGAAATGAGTAAAATAGTATTTGAGAACGTCTGCAAAGTTTTTGACGAAAATTTAAAGGTATTAAACGGAATCAATTTAAACATCGAGAACGGAGAGTCTCACATTATTCTCGGACAATCAGGTTGCGGAAAGTCAGTTTTAATGCGATGCCTTCTCGGAATCTTGAGATTAACGTCCGGAAATATTACCGTCGACGGACTCAGTGTGAATGACGAAAGCAAACGAGAAGAATATGTAAAAAAGTTTAGCATATTGTTCCAAGGAAACGCATTGTTCGATTCGATGACCATTTCCGAAAACGTTGAATTTGGCGCACGACAAATTAATCCTGATAAAAAAGCTTGCAAAGAAATCGCTAGACAGAAACTTTTAGCGGTCGGTCTGGAAGAAAGGGTGTTCGATTTGTACCCTGCAGAAATTTCCGGAGGAATGCAAAAGAGAGCAGCATTGGCGCGAGCCATTTCATTAGAACCGGAAGTTTTGCTTTTCGATGAACCAATATCCGGACTGGATCCGATCACCGGCGGAATCATTTGTAACTTACTTAAGAACACCGTGCAGTCGCTCGGCATTACTGCAATCACCATCACGCACGATTTAAAAGTCGCGGAATTTTTAGCAGATAGAGTTTCCGTCATAAATAAAGGAATCGTCGAATGGATCGGCCTGCCAAACGAAATGAAAAATTGCGGCAACGAATTCGCCGAACATTTTTATAAAGCATCCAATGTGATTACAAAGACGGCGTAACTGGCTTTTCTTCGTCATTGCGAGAAATGAAATTTCAAAGCAATCTTCTGCTTCATCATCACGAGGAACGAAGTGACGTGGTGATCCCACCATAATTCAATTGGATTGCCGCGTCGCTGCGCTCCTCGCAATGACGGTGGAGGCAAACGACGTCGCTCTGCTCCTCGCAATGACGATGAAGCAACTGTTAGTGACCGCGTCTCTCTGTTTCCTGTAGTGATGTGGTCACCGTTTTAGCTAATTAAAACTCTTTCGCCATTAAAAAATATCAACCTCATTTATGCAAAAAGCGAACCCTTCAATTGAAAGGTTCGCGAGAGGATCACATGAAAAGAAAGAAAACAACTATTATTCTGCAATTTCTGCCGAAGCTTCGGTCTCAGCTTCTTCAGCCGGAGCCTCTTCAGTTACAGGTGCAACTTCTTCGGCCGGAGCCTCTTCAGTTACAGGTGCCGCGTCTGTTTCCGCAGAAATTTCTTCAGTTGGAACCTCTTCGGTTACAGGTGCCGCGTCTGTTTCCGCGGAAATTTCTTCAGTTGGAACCTCTTCAGTTGCCGGTTGCGTATTTTCTTCTACTGGAGTCTCTTCGATTCCAGGTGCAGTCTCTGTCGGGACCGCAGTTTCAGTTGCCTCAGCTGGAACTTCTCCTTCTGTCGGTTGCGCATTCTCCTCTGTTGGAACAGGCTCTGCAGCAGGTTGCTCAGCTGGAGCTTTCGTTGCCTCTTCTGCTTGCCCTGAAACGGCAGCACCTGTCTCATTCACGCTACCGTCTGTAGATGGATTTGCTGACGTCGATTCACTTACGCCATCTGTCTGAATATTTGCCTTATCTGTTGCTTCTGCTTCGCTGGCTGGAGTTTCTTTAGACATCCGCAAAGTTTCCTGAGCTGCTTCCTTATCGACTTTTTCTTCTTTGTTACAAGCGGTAATTGCCATTAACGCGCTAAGACTGATTAATGCTATTTTACTAAACATAGACTACTCCTTATTTTCCTGACCTTTTGTTTCTTCTTTATTCGATTGAGCTTCTGTCATCACTTGATCACTGTGCACATCTGTGACGGCAGGAACTTTCTCGGCTTTTGTCATTTGCTCTTCTACAGGGGCGTCTTTCTTCTCGCTGTTACATGCCGACAGCACGAAAAATGCCGAGAGAATGACCAATGATACACTCTTAAACATCCAACTTCTCCTCATCAATACAATTGAATTTATACCAGAAATATTAAATTTGTATTAATTTTTTTAACTTTTCTTTGTAACTTATTATTGAATTTTTATACACGCATATTTAATATATTCTGAGTCCGAATTGGATGAGTTTTAGATGAGATTGGAGTTAAAATAATGAGTGATAAAGTTAATTTTACCCCTTTGAGAGACAGAGTGTTGCTGAAAAGGGTCGATCAGGAGGAAAAGACTCCAGGAGGTATTATCATTCCGGATACTGCGAAAGAGAAGCCAATGGAAGGCGAAGTGTTAGCGGTCGGAAAAGGTACTCTTGATGAACATGGAAATCTTCATCCGTTAGAAATTAAGGTTGGAGACAGAGTTTTGTTCGCGAAATGGGGCGGAAACGAAGTAAAAATAGACGGATGCGATTATGTCATCATGAAAGAGTCAGATATACTTGGAATTCTAAATAAGTAAGAGGTAGAAGATGTCAGCAAAAGAGATTAAATTTTCTGTAGAGGCCCGCAACAAGCTGTTGCAAGGTGTGGATGCTTTGGCAGAAGCTGTTAAAGTAACTCTCGGACCTAAGGGACGGAATGTAGTCATTCAAAAGAGCTTTGGCGCTCCGAAAATTACGAAAGATGGAGTGAGTGTTGCAAAAGAAATCGAGCTGTCCGATAAGTTCGAGAACATGGGCGCTCAGATGGTGAAAGAAGCCGCAAGTAAGGCCAATGATTTAGCCGGTGACGGTACGACCACTGCGACAGTGTTAACTCAAGCTATTGTTAGAGAAGCTTTAAAAGTTGTTGCATCCGGCGTGAATCCAATTGATTTAAAGAGAGGAATCGACGCGGGTGTCAATGCGATCACAGATATGTTGAAAACGACAGCGAAAACTATTTCGACAAATGACGAGATTGCCCAAATCGGAACGATTTCTGCGAATGGAGATTCTTCCGTCGGCGATATGCTTTCTAAGGCTTTCGAAAAAGTCGGCAAGGAGGGCGTGATTACTGTCGAAGAAGCAAAGTCTTTGGAGACGGAGTTGGAAGTCGTCGAGGGTATGCAGTTTGATAGAGGATATGTTTCTCCGTACTTCGTGACGAATCCAGAGAAAATGACTTGCGAATTGGATGATCCGTTTATCTTATTGCATGAGAAGAAATTGTCCGTACTACAGCCAATGCTTCCGATTTTAGAAAAAGTTGCTCAATCCGGTCGTCCTCTTTTGATTGTCGCAGAGGATGTTGAGGGCGAGGCGCTTGCTACGTTAGTCGTAAACAAGTTGCGCGGCGGTTTGAAAGTCGCAGCGGTAAAGGCTCCAGGCTTCGGCGATCGTCGTAAAGCGATGATGGAAGATATTGCGATTCTTACTGGCGGGCAGGTCGTCAGCGAGGATTTGGGAATTAAGCTGGATACCATCAGCATGAATATGCTCGGTACCGCGAAAAGAGTATTTATCGATAAAGATAATACAACCATCGTCGACGGAGCAGGTTCTGCTGAAAATATCGAAGGACGTTGTGGTCAGTTGAAGAGACAGATTCAAGATACGACATCTGATTACGACAGAGAGAAATTGCAGGAGCGTTTGGCGAAATTGTCCGGCGGTGTTGCAGTGATTCGTGTCGGCGGCGCTACTGAAATCGAAGTTAAAGAGCGCAAAGACAGAGTCGAAGACGCTATCAACGCTACTCGCGCAGCTGTCGCAGAAGGAATTGTTCCAGGCGGCGGAATTGCTTTGCTTCGCGCGACGAAAGTTTTGTCGAACCTAACGACTTCTTCTCATGATGAAAAATTGGGAATC
>JAFQBQ010000056.1 GCA_017416635.1 Alphaproteobacteria bacterium
AAAAAATTTACGAGGATGGAATTCAAGTTGATTGGGTTGAAGCGCTGGGACCGCTGGATTTAAGAGATGGTTCAGCTCCAAGTAAATTGCAAATAGATTACAAGAGTGCTTCAGTTCATTATTCTAGTTGGCATTGGGTTCTAGGAACATCCAAGATAGCAAGAAATTATGGGGCGAAAGGTTTTAAAAGAGAGTGGCGATGTGGCAATTCTGAAAATGTTCTTGCGAATATTCTTATTCCAGCATCTTTTTTGAACGGAGATAAGAATGAACTAGAGTTGCTATTGCACAGAGCAATTTCGGTAGCAGTTTATAATGTCATAAAAAGAATATTTGAGGAAGAAGAACGGATGAATCCGAACTTTCCTAAAAAATCAGTAAAACTGAAATGGATAAACGATGTAATGGTTAATGGTAAAAAGATTTGTGGAATTAAGCCTGATGATTTTATGGACTTTCCAGCTGTATCTAGTTATCAATTCGCTGTTAACGTAAATATGTCGCAAGATGAGTTGAATGAAGTAGATCAACCAGCAACATCTTTGGCTGTAGAGTGTGGGCATAATTTTGATTGCCAAAAGGTTACTAGAGCAATATTAATTGAGCTTATTCACATTATGAATAGGTATAAATATGATCTAGACGGTCTCGATCAAATTTTTTCAAGCAAGATGTGTTTTATAGGTGAACCTGTTATTGTTTATGATGCTGAACCAGGAAAAGATGTTAGCGGAGTCTTGGAATCTGTGTCAGGTGGGCGACTTTACATAAGAGGGGCAGATAAAAATTTGAATATTATTTATCCTGGATCAGGAATTTTAAGAAAACTATCGCAATAAATGAACATTCGCGATTTTTATATCAACTGTATTCGCGACGCATTGGGGATAAGTTCCGTTGTCGATTTTTCAGTTAAGTTCTTTTATGAACTCGGCAGAGCTGAAAGTAACGTTGCTATAAAAGCTGCGGATTTTAATCCGAATTTTTCTTCGCAAAATTGCTTTGAAAAGTTTCGAGCTTCTTCAGAATTTTCGAATTCGCAATTTTTAGATAATGGAATGTTTATATGGATAGTTCCAGACATAATTTGGTATAATCATCTAATTATTTTGAACGACGAATTGGATTTTTTTAAGATACCAAAGGATTCGTTGAATCTTAATGAAGATGATTTGTTTGAATTACGATATGTATATGCGAGGATATGTTCTGTATTTCGTCATTATAATAAAAGGTTTCCTGCGGATTCTTTAAATTCAATTCACGAAGCGAACTTGCATCTGATATCCAGACAAGATATTATCAGGCTTGTAAGAACTATGGTTGCATTTACTTTGCTGGATTTAAAAAAAAGAAATCAAGTTAATGTATACATTCGAGGTTTGAGTGAAAGTTTTAACAAAGCTTGGAGTGAAAGTTTGCCACATGAAGAGTTGGGATTTATAACATTGGCGAATATTACTGAAACGAAATCTCGATTAGCGGTTTTGAATGTGTTAAAAAGAATGCTGTTAAAGTTCTTTAAAACTTTAGGTGTCGATGCTCAGGAAGAGTTAGTATAATGTGTCCTTTTATAGATGAAGAAGAAAGCGGCGAAAGAAACGAATCCTTTCAGCAATTTAATTTCGGCGCGACGTCTGCGTTTTTCAAAAATGATCGAAGATATCTATTTATTGGCGGCACGGCAGTTGCGATTTTAACAATTACCGTTATTTTTTTGTTGAAGTCTAACTTTACAAAAGTTAACATCGAAGAACTTCCCGTTATCCGAGCGGAACAAACAGAGTTTAAAGAAAAGCCAGAATTTAATAAGCAAGTTCAACATCAAGATAAGATCGTTTACGATAATATTTCAGGAGATAAACGAGTAGTCGTAGAGAAACTCGCTCCGAAACCCGAAAATGTTTTAAATATTCCAGAAGTCGATATTTCAGAATCGCTTTCAGACGAGGAAAAGCAAAATATTATTCAAGCGTTTGATGATTTAGCTCCGGAAAAAAGATACCAGATAGATTATGTTCAAGATCATGTGAAAAAAGATTCGAGTTTTGCTCTGCGTTCGCCGGATTTTCCATCGTTGAGTCGTCAAGAAAATAAGCAGCTTCAGCAATTGAAAAATAAAAAACATCTTTCAGAAAAAGAAAAAAAGTTGTTGAAGAATTTGGAGAAAAAGGTAGTTTCGGCTTATAAATCGGAAGGGGATTTATTAAAAGAAGATTCGTTACCGCCGATAAACAGGGTATCTGAAAGTTCGAATAAATCATTTAAAAAAACGAAAAAGCGACTGAAAGATATTGTTTTAAGTAAAAGCATTGCGACGAAGGGGAAATTGATGGTGCAGATTGCGTCCGTTAAGTCTCAGCACGCAGCAGAGGAAGAGTATGCGCGCATAGTTGCGAGAAATCGGTTTCTGAAGGGAAAAGGTAAAAGAATTTTCAGAGTTGATTTAGGCGAAAAGGGAATTCGTTATCGTATTCAAGTTGGTCCATTCAACACAACAGAAGATGCGAAGAAAATTATATCTGCGATGAAAAATAACGGCTGTTTTGCGTATATTTCGAAATGAGACATATTCCTCGTTTTTTCCTGAATCATGAAATCGAAAATGGAAAATCTTTAGAGATTTCTGAACAGCAGATGAGGCACGCCGTCAAAGTTCTGAGACAGAACGTTGGTGATGAAGTTCGCGTTTTTAATGAAAATTTCGGAGAATGGAGCTGCAAAATTTCCGATATAAAACGAAAAATAGTTATTCCGATTAAATTAATAGAATCTCCACGTCAGGAAAATGGACCGTCGATTGCTTGTGCCTTGATTAATCCAAACAAATTCGCAATTATGATGGAAAAAATTACTGAGTTAGGTGTGAGCGAAATTTTTCCTATTATAACGGAATACACCCAATTCAAAACATTTAATTTTGATAAAATCGAACAAATAATTATTCAAGCTTGCGAGCAATCCAGAAGATTATCTATTCCGAAATTGCATGAATCGAAAAAATTATCCGAGTTTTTATCGAATCAAGATTCGGAAATGCAAATATTGGTTGGCTCAGAGCAAGCTGAATATCCTCAGCTAAAAAATATTATTCAAAAAAACTGTATTTTTATGGTCGGTCCCGAAGGTGGTTTTTCAAAATCCGAAGAAAATTCAATGAAAAAATATTCGAATATTTCATTGTTTCATTACGGCAGTAATATTTTGAGATCGGAAACTGCCGCAGCAGCTTTTATAGCATCCTGGCAGTTGATGTATTCTTGAGCTGTAAAGAAAAGAAGAGAGGGCATTTGAATGTTGAAATATCTTTTTTATTTTTCTCTCGTTTTTATGCTTTCAGCTTGTTCTGAGCAGCAAATTCTGAAAACTGATAGCATGAAATTATTGAGCTCGATTTGCAAAGGAGCCGATAGCCAGACTTTAGTAATTTTTGATATGGACAACGTTTTAACGGAATCTCAAGAGCGTGCTTTTCAAGCAGATTTATACGAGCAAATAAAAAATATAGTGTTCGATTATAAAAAGGTTTTTAAAAATTTATCTCCAGCCGATCAAGAAAAGATAAAATGTGAGCAATGGCTTATTCCAGTTCAATTGGTTGATTACTGCATGCCAAAATTGATAAAAACAATTCAGTCCAGGGGCGTAAAAACTTTGATGTTGACGTCGAATCCTTGCGGAAAATTAGGAAGCATAGAATCTATTGAAGAGCTTTGTATTTCAAGATTAGAACATTTCGGTATAGATTTCAGCAAATCTTGGAACATTTCAGAGCAGCGGTTACGAGATGAAGAAAATAAGTCTTTAGGAATATTTTATAAAGGTGGGATTTTTACTATGGCTGCAAAACCTCTTGCTTTAAAAAGTTTCTTAAAACAAATTCCGAATTGCAAATTTACAAAGATTATTTTTATCGACGATAAAAAAGAAAATTTGGAAAAGATGCTGAATTTTTCGAAAATTCGAAATCTGAATTATGTCGGAATAGAATATTCCAAAGTCTTTACAAAAAAACGTCCAGAGACAGATATCAATGCGATAAAACAAAATCTTAAAAACCTATTTCAACTATCTAACTTGTAGAAAGTTCAAAATTTTTTATGTTTGATGCCTGAATTGCGGTTTTCTTACATCACAAACTTCAAGAGAGCAAAGCCTATTACAACTCCTGCGACGACGATTATTAATGTTGTTCGCTTGTGTTTTTCAATAAAATCGAGGACGTGATTTCCGTATCTTTTGCAAATCCATGACAATACGATAAATCTGGTAGAGCGAGTGATTACTGACGCGACGAAAAATACGAGTAGATTTACTTTCGCGAATCCACTTGCAATAGTCACGATTTTAAATGGAATCGGCGTAAGACCTTTCGCGCAAATTAACCAACATGCCCATGTGTCTCTTCCCATATTGAGAACCAGTTCTTCAAATTTTTCCGGAGTGTTGTTGAACCAATCGAGAATGTAAACTCCCAAAGTTTGAAAAAATTCGTAACCGATGAAATATCCTAAAAATCCTCCCAAAACCGACGCAATGGTACACATCATTGCATAGTAGAGAGCTTTATTCTGATTTTTCGCGACAACTACAGCTAAAACAGGATCGGGCGGCAACGGGAAAAATGAGCTTTCGATAAACGAAACAAACATTACAACTTTCAATGCATTTTCACTCTCAGCTTGTTTCATCATCCAATCATAAAATCTACTTAGCATTTGCTATGTTCCTTTCTTCTTCAATTGCATTGCTGACTCCGACAATTTCTCTTACATCTAAAATATCATATGAAGTTAAAACATACTTATCTGGAAGTGATAATCTTTGCTTGCCGGGAAGTTCGAGTTCAATTGAATAACTTCCGCCCGTTTTAAAATTTTTTATTAAATGATTAATCCCCAAAAGCTCTTTTTTGTCTTTTATCTTGATTCTTAAAACCATATCTATGATTCTTTTTTTTTGTAGATTTTGAAAATCGAATGAAGACGAAAATTTGCCGTTTTTAATGTTAGAAGTATTGAATGTTTCAACGCTCTTTGCAGTAATTCTGATTTGCTCATCATTTTTGTGACAACTAACACTTAACAGAACGATATTTCCGACGAATAAAAGCTCTCGATATTTTGAAGCTGTTTCGCCGAATAATGTAACCTCCATTGCTCCTGTCATATCCGATACAGAAAGAATGCAAAACTTACTTTGATTTTTTGAAGTTTTAAATGTAACGCTATTTATGATGACAGCGAGCCTCGCATTTTCTAAATTAGGGACTTCATCAACAGTGCGCAACTTCATTTTTTTTATTATTTCTTCATACTGCTGCATGGGGTGCGATGAAATATAAAATCCGACAGACACGAATTCATTTTGTAATTTTTCATTATCGCTCCATTCATCGACTTGCGCCAATGGCGGATATGATTTTTCGAACAAAGAAAACTGATCAGTTTCGACTTTCAGAGACAGAATATCATCCAATGATTCGAACAGCTGATGCCTATTCGGATGCAACGAATCGAAAACTCCAGCTTTGATAAAATTCTCAAGAAATCTTCGATTTAATAATCTTTGCGGAGCTAATCTTTCAGCAAGATCAAAAATAGAAGTATAAGGTCCGTGAAGTTTCCGTTCTTTCACGATTTCATCTACAACCGCGACACCACTTCCTTTAAGCGCAGCTAAACTGTAGCGAATTTGATTCTTATCATATTCTATCGTGAAATCACTTTCAGATGAATTTATATCCGGTGGCGCAATTTTAATATTGTTGGATTTTGCATCGTGATAATAAGCGTGAAGTTTATCGACGTTGGTCATATCCAATGTCATGATGGCGGCGTAAAATTCCATCGGAAAATTTGCTTTAAGATACGCCGTTTGATAAGTGAGCAGTCCATACGGAGTCGAGTGCGATTTGTTAAAACCATAACTCGCGAACTTGTTCATTTGTTCGAATAATTTATTCGCAATATCTTTTTCTATGCCTCGCTCGATTGCTCCGTCAATGAATCTTTTTTTCTGCGCGAGCATTTCTTCTTTATTTTTCTTCCCCATTGCTCGACGCAAAATATCTGCTTGCCCCAATGTGTATCCGCTGATGGTTTGCGCAATTTGCATAACTTGCTCTTGGTAAACCATGACACCATAAGTTTCTTCCAAAATCGGTTTCACTTTTTCATGAAGATAAGTTATTTCCTCAAGGCCATGCTTGCATGCAATGTATTTTGGAATATCGTCCATCGGTCCCGGACGATACAGAGCGACCAAAGCGATGATATCTTCAATTCTGTCCGGCTGAAGTTTCTTCACAACTTCTCTCATGCCGCCACTTTCAATTTGGAATACGCCAACGCAGTTTACTTCTTTCATTAAATCGAAAGTTTTTTTATCATCGAGCGGAATTGAGTGCGAATCCAACTTAATTCCCTTTGCATTTATAAGGTCAATCGCCTTTTGAATCACAGTTAAGGTTTTCAGTCCCAAAAAATCGAATTTTATCAAGCTTGCGCTTTCTACATATTTAGTAGAATACTGCGTCGACGGCATATCCGACTTCGGATCTTTGTATAACGGAACGATATCCTGCAAATTTTTATCAGAAATCACGACGCCCGCAGCGTGAACTCCAGGATTGCGATACAAACCTTCCAAACGCAACGCGATTTTCATAAGATGATCGACTTGCGGATCAGTTTTAATCAATTCTTGTAACGCCGATTCTTGCTCAATCGCTTCTTGCAAGGTTATCGGATTAGTCGGGCTGAATGGAATCAATTTAGATAATTTATCTACAAATCCGTAGGGCAAACCGAGCACGCGTCCGATATCTTTAACAACGGCTTTGGCCTGTAATTTCCCGAAAGTTGTAATTTGTGCAACAGATTGATATCCGTATTTGCGTTGAACATACCCGATTACCTCTTCGCGTCGCGCCTGACAAAAATCGATATCAAAATCTGGCATAGATACACGATCTGGATTTAAAAATCTTTCGAAAAATAATTTAAATCTGATCGGATCGACATCTGTAATGTGTATAGACCAAGCTGCAATCGAACCAGCTCCTGAACCACGTCCAGGACCAACCGGAATATTTTGAGATTTCGCCCAGCGAACATAATCTGCGACTATCAGGAAGTATCCGCTGAATCCCATTTTTTGAATAATGCCCAACTCGTAATGTAATCGATCGAAATACTTTTTCCGAATTTCCTGATAATCTTCTCTATCTTTGAACGCGAGTAATTTTTCTTCGAGCCCTGAAGTCGCCATATCGATTAATTCATCATCTTGCGATTTTCCACTAGCAGGCTTGAAAACCGGCATTAAAGGTTTTTGCTTGGTCAGCATAAACGCACATCGTTCGGCGATATACACAGAATTTTGCAAAGCTTCCGGAATATCGCTGAAAAGTTCATTCATTTGTTCTTGCGTTTTGAAATAATATTCCGGCTGCGAAGTCTTCCTATCCGTATCGAATACGGTTTTTATTTGAGAAATGCAAAGTAAGGCGTCATGCGCTTCGAAATCATCTTCATGGCAGTAACAAACGTTATTTGTCGCTAACAATGGAAGATTAAAATCGTATGCTAAAGATATTGCTTTCTGTTCTATTTTCTCTTCTGCTTCTAAACCATGCCGAGTTAGCTCAATATAGAGTCGCCCATCAAAATATTTTTTTAAATAATTGAGATAATCTTTTGCGCCTGCGATATCTTCATCAAAAAGAAACTTCCCAAGAGAACCAAACGGACCGCCCGTCGCCAAAATAATATCCTCAGAATATTTTTCGAACAAATTTAACGGAATTTCCGGAAACAAATCCGAAGACGGATGCAGATACGCATTAGAAATTAACTGTATTAAATTTTGATATCCATTTTTGTTTTTTGCGTACAACAAAACGCTAGTTGGCTCGTCCATTGGAATCGGATGTTGAATGTTTAGCTGACAAGCGACGATCGGTTGAATTCCATGATCGGCGCACTTTAAACAAAATTCCATTCCGCCGAATAAATTGTTAGTATCCGTAACAGCAACCGCAGGCATTTTATTCTCTTCGCAGAGTTTTATTAACTTTTCGATCTTTACCGCGCCTTCTGCTAATGAATACGCGGAATGTACTCTCAAATGAATAAACGGAATCATCTTTGAATCAACTTCCCACCGTCTATAGCATACTGCTTGTGCATCTGCCGAGCAAGATTATAATTATGCGTCGCGATAATTCCCGACATGTGCGTCTTTTCCAAAATTCTCATAAGATCTTGAAAAATTAACTCAGCTGTTTCC
>JAFQBQ010000057.1 GCA_017416635.1 Alphaproteobacteria bacterium
AAGAACTTTTCAAAAAGTTGATAACATCGAAATTGCTGAAATTATTTTTCAGCATATTGATCGCTTTAGTGATAATTTGCCCGCTAGGTGATTGAGAAAATACATTCCCCAAAGAATCATTAATGCAAATATTCCAACGACTTAGTTCATGCTTGATTTTCCGAGATAAATCGGTGCTCGGACAAACCACCAACACACTCTCATTTTCATAAACCGCTTTACGAATTGCAATCGCAATAGCTAATCCTTCTTCAGAAATGTTTTTAAATTCAGCTAGTTCCTTTATTTTTTCTGTCGTTCGAGATATATTTACTGTTAGGATTTTTTCTTCACCGAAATTTATTTTTGATAGTAACTCTTTGTTTTTTTTATAATTTAAGCTTTCTTTATTTTCTAATCCTTCAAATACTAAAATTCCGCGAACACTCGTCTGTTTTATTAATTTGAGAATATAGTCATTTGTTTCGCTGATGCCAAGTATCATATTGTATTTTAAAGAAAAATGATCAAATAAAATTGAGAGTTTATTCAAATAATTATTCAATTCGGCTTGAATTTTTGGTAACTGCAAAACAGCACTAATAATATCTGCAATATACTTCCATGCGGGCTGATTGGAATAAAGAGAAAATAGAGTGTTGGTGATTTGACTTGTAACGCTATTTGCATCGCGATTTTTGTACCCCGAACCGTTGGTTACTATATTGCAAATCAACTCGGACAAACTGTGTGCCAAACCGAATATTCTGTTAAATGGGACGGTTTTTGTCCGTTCAGAAAGAAATTCGGCAATTATCGAATCGAGGTTCGGCGGAGTGAATATATCAGAAAATACGATCAATTCAGGCACTTGGCAGTCGCTCGCTTTGAGCAACTCTTTTAGCGCTCTTTTGCTCCGTCTGTTCGGCAGAAATATTTGTTCAATTTGTGGATTGTTTTTTATAATTGAAACGACGCTGGCGAAATAATTCGCAGACATCGGAATGTTGTATATTTTTCCACAAATTTGAGTCAATACATCACCTCAATATTTCACGCAACGCTGAATTAATTTCGAAATAAACATTCCTCAATTCGTCCGGCAAAATGCAATAAGGCGGAATCAAATATATCGTTTTTCCGAGTGGACGAACAAAAATTCCTTTCTCAAATAGCTTAGTAGCCAGCTGGTTCGCAACTTCCGAAGAAGGTAAATCAAAAGCGGACACGGTTCCGAGCGTTCTGCGTTTTTGTGTCCCGAAAACTTCGTTAGTTCTATGAATATCCTCGATTTTTCTTATATTTTCCAAGGTCTCTTTGCGAGTTAAAATTTCAAAAGATTTGCATGCCGCCGCGCAAGCAATTGGATTTGCGGTGTACGAGTGTCCGTGAATCAGCGCGTCATTAAAATCATCAGACAGGAAGGCGTTGTAAATTCGCGACGTCGCGACAGTCAGAGACAGCGGCAAAAATCCGCCAGTTAAACCTTTTGATAAACAAATAATATCGGGCGTCATTTTAGAAAGATAATCCATCGCGAAAAAACGTCCCGTTCGATAAAAGCCTGTCATTACCTCGTCGAAAATTACTAATATTCCGAACTTGCGAACTGTTTTTACAAGCTTTTCCAAAAATTCAGGACGATATTCAACCATTCCGCGCGCTCCCTGCAACAACGGTTCCACGATCAGAGCGCAAACCGTATCCCCCATCTGTTCCAATTGATTTTCTAAATCAAAAATTATTTTATCTTCTTTCTCCTCGAGATTTTCTACACCATCATAATATTCTGGAACTGCAACCGAAATCGTATCGAAAAAGAAGTCTGAGAAATGAAAATGATACATCGAATTTTTTCCCGAAACGCTCATCGCGCCGTAGGTGTCTCCATGATACGAACCTTCCAAATGCAAATAAATTTTTCGTTTTGTAATTCCTTGGTTAGTGAAAAACTGATACGCCATTTTTAGCGCAACTTCGACCGCCGTGGAGCCATTATCTGAAAAGAAAAACTTATCCAAATTTTTCGGCAGAACTGTTTGCAAATTTTGCACGACAGTTTCCGCAGGTTGATGACAAAATGCCGTAAAAATCACATGTTCCAGCGTTTTGGCTTGTTCGGAAATCGCCGCGGCGATTTCTTTATTTGCGTGTCCGTGAAGATTGACCCACCAGCTGGAAATCAAATCAGCATATTTTCGTCCGCGCTCATCGTAAAGATACAATCCGTCGCCTTTTGTAATTTTAATCGCCGACGGAACAACTTTTTCCTGCGTAAATGGTCTCCAAATGGTCATTTCAAAACCTCCATAATTTCGTTTGGTAATTCAGTTTTTGCAAATAAATTTTTCAAATTATCGGACTCCGGCAAAATCGTCAAAACTTTTTCTGAAGAAAAATGTTCAATAGTATCAACTAGTTGCGGTTCGACATTTCCGCTAATCACAATTCCGATAATCGGAATATTTTTATTTTTCAGCGCAGAAGTCGATAACAAAATATGATTAATCATTCCCAATTTCGACCGAGAAACCAGCAATGCTCCAGCATTCATCTTCTTAATTGCATCTATCATCAAAAAATTATCCGCAATCGGAACGCATAAACCGCCGGCTCCTTCAATGACAATTTTATCATGCGGCGTTTTGAAATTTTTTACATCGATATTTACGCCCTCGATTCTCGCCGCGTCGTAAGCGGACAAAGGCTCGCGCAGCTTATAAATTTCCGGAAGGATACGCGTGTGCGGAGCGAAATTTCTGACAACAGAGCTATCAGAATCATTTCCGGTCTGCACCAGCTTCAAATATGTTGTTTCAATTTTTGAACAAATCCAAGCCGACACGGTCGTCTTGCCCGCATCTGTATCAGTTCCTGTTATAAAAAGATTCATAACTACCTCCATGATACAATATATATCCAATTTATGATTTGTTGAAACTTTGTTAACTTTTTTTTATAGTCATGGCGCGGATGTTAATTGAGGAATGCATGACTACGACATTTGAAAAAGCTTTTGAGATATTTTCTTCTCCTTTTTTTACGCTGTTAAGAACGGCGCATGAAGTTCATATTAAAAATTTCGATGAGCAAACTGTACAAATCAGCGATATTTTGAGCGTGCGGACAGGCGGTTGTTCTGAAGATTGTGCGTATTGCGCTCAATCTGCAAAAAACGGAACAAAAGCTCCAAAGCAGCCAATGCTTGATCTTGAAACTGTCGTTAACGCGGCAAAATCGGCGAAAGCTCGTGGCGCGAGTCGTTTTTGTATGAGCACTTCCGGACGATGTTTAGCGAAAGAAGAAGAATTCGATAAAATTTGCGAAATGGTACAAGCAGA
>JAFQBQ010000058.1 GCA_017416635.1 Alphaproteobacteria bacterium
TACTGATTATCGATGGAGGAAAGTGCAAATTCGGACTTGAATCGACGATTGTAGATTTGTCGGAGGAGGAACCTGTCATTGTGAGGCTCGGAGCTCTCACTCAAAATCAATTGGAAGGAGTTTGTCATTGTCATTTTCAAAGAAAATCCGAACATATCGCGAAACACTATCAGACTTCGAAACCTTTGATAACAAATGCCGCAAAAGTCGAATCAAATAATGCCTTGTTAGCATTCGGAGAACCTATTCCGGGAAGCAAATATTGCTTAAATCTTAGTCCTCTCGGAGATTTGTGGGAAGCTGCGAAAAATTTATTTGATATGCTTCAAACACTTGATGCTTCAGATGCCGATTGCATCAAAGTTATGCCAATTCCAAACGAAGACATCGGAAAATCGATTAATGAAATTCTGGATTCTGCCAAAATTTGATTTCTTAACCGTATCTGGTACTTAAGTCAGCCTTCTATAGTGACTATTATCTAAAATTTTGCATATTTTTCACAAATGAGGTATACTATCATGTTTTATATGAGGAGCGTTGATGAACGTAAAGTTACCATATTTTGATAGAGATGGATGGAAAGTTGCCTTCATTGTATGGGCTGTAGCATACATTCTCGGTCATGTTGATGTTTGCGTTTGGTGGATTGGTTTTTTTATCGGGTGTGCCTGTTTGCTTTTTTTCCGCGATCCGGAAAGAATTCATTCGCAAAAGAAAGGTATAGCGGTAAGTCCTGCTGATGGTATAATTCTGAAAATATCAGAAGTCGAGCCACCAGAAGAACTGCAACTTAAAGGAAAAAGAACAAAAATCAGTATTTTTATGAGCATTTTGAATGTTCATGTGAATCGGACGCCCGTTCCGGGAATTGTAGAAAAATTACTTTATGTTCCGGGAAGATTTTTCAACGTTACTTTGGATAAAGCAAACGAATACAATGAGCGCTTGGCTACTTTTATGAAAATGAAAGACGGCACGCAAATTGTGTTTGTTCAAATTGCCGGTTTGATCGCACGCCGTATCCGTTGTGATATCGCAGAAGGTGATGAACTGACTCTCGGGCAGCGAGTCGGAATTATTCGGTTTGGCAGCCGCGTAGATGTGTATCTGCCAACAGATGTTACTGTTCAGGTTGAGGAAGGTCAGATTACTGTCGCGGGCGAAACAATTTTAGCGAATTTCAAAACTAAGGAGAAAGTAAATGAAAAATAAAGAAGAAAAGAAAGCTACAGATGCTCAAAAAAACAGAGTGAATCAAGAAGCAGCGAAAGCCGCGACAAGGTGTAACTGTTCAACGGAATCCGAAGACTGCGGTTGTGATTGTAAGGATGGAGCTAAGCAATGTCAGGGCCTAATTAGATTTTTGCCGAACACTATTACCATTACAGCTCTTTGTTTTGGATTGTCCTCAATTCGTTTTGCTCTATGTGGAAAGTGGGAATATGCAGTGTTATGCATTTTCGCATCTGCTTTACTGGATATGTGTGATGGAAAAGTCGCAAGAATGATTTCGCAATCTTCCGCTTTTGGGTTGGAAATGGATTCTCTGTCTGACTTGGTTTGTTTCGGAGTGGCTCCGTCGATCGTTTTGTATTTATCCTCAATGAACTTTTTGGGTAAGGTCGGCTGGGGTATTTGCATGTTCTTTACGGTATGTTGCGCTTTGAGACTAGCGCGATTTAATGTTTCGCATGCGTTTGCAAAGCCGGTTCCACTTTTGGAAAAAAGATATTTTATGGGAGTTCCAGCTCCTGCCGGCGCAATTATCGCTTTATTTCCATTGATTTTGTCATTCGAAACAGGAAATGGCAATTTTGCTTCGTCTGAGGTCGTCGGGGCATTTTTAATTGTTGGCGGAGCTTTAATGATCAGTACGTTGAGAACGTTTTCATCGAAAATGGTTGAGGTTACGAGCGGAAATGCTTGGGTTGTTCTGACTGCAATAGCTTTGGTGGTGATATGTTTGACGACTCGGCTTTGGTTGACTCTGTCATTTTTGATTGCGGTTTATATTTTACTGATTCCCGCGGGGGCTTATTCCTATAAAAGAGAGTTGGAAGAAGTCTGCGAAGATGAGAAAGAGGCAGAAGAAGTCGCAGATAAATGAAAAAGTATTTTATTTGCGTTACCCTAGTTGTTTTGTTCAGCGTTTTTATGCTGAAAAAATCGGAGAAATCTGTGTTTTCAGATTCTCCGATTTATAATTCTCTGCTGAACGAGGATTTCGGTCCTTTAGATGAGGAAAAAACTCTGAATATCATTTTGGGGTTTGATTATCTTCCGTACGAATTTGTCGAGATATTCGAAGAACTCACAGGCGTTCATGTTGTTGTAGATGTTTTCGATTCAAATGAGATTTTGGAAGCAAAGCTGTTGGCGGGCGGAGCTCAATACGACGTTGTGTTTCCGACAGCTTGGCCTAATTTTTCCAGACAGATTACTGCGCAAATTTATCAGCCGATAGATAAAAAGCGTGTGGATTTTTCGAAGTTTTCACAACCTGTTCTGGAGAAACTCGCGACTTACGATAAAGACAACACTTTTGGGATTCCATATCAATTCGGAATTTCGGGAATCGGGGTGGATATGGATATGATTGGTTCAGAAATTGCTGAAAAATCAGAATTCGATCTTGATATGGTTTTGAATCCTGAAAATGCAGAGAAGTTGTCGAAGTTAAGATTCTGCGTTTATGATTCTCCAGAGGAATTGTTTCCTGTGGTGCTGTCATATTTGAATCTCGCGCCAGAAACTGATGATGAGCAGGATATTATCAAGGCGGCAGAACATTTGAAAAAGATCCGTCCTTATATTTATAAGTTTACTGCATTTGGGTTCGAAGATTTATCGTCCCGCAATGTTGCAGTGACTTTTGGAACATCCGGAGATATTTTGAAAGTAAAAAACGATAATCCGAAACGAAATATAAAATTTTTCTATCCGAAAAAAGGGACGGCTTTATGGGTTGACGTTGTCGCGATTCCAAAAGGTGCGAGGCACACAAATAATGCATACGCTTTTTTCAAATTTTTATTCCATCCGAAAGTCATATCCGCGGTTACAAATAAGACTTTCCGGGCAAATTGTGTAGAAGCTGCGGGAAAATTCGTAGATAAAGAAATTATCAAGAATCAGTCGATTTACCCTACAGTGGAATTTTGCAAAAAATGTTATATTGAAAGACCGGTTCCGCAAAACATCGAAATTTTGCGGACGCGTCTGCTTACAAAAATAAAGTCGATGCTATGAAGTTAATTTCTGTTTTTTCCCTATTGATACTTTGCAGTTGCGAGTCGCCAAAGACTCCGACACTGCCGAATTTAGAAGGTCCTTCATTGTCTTACGAGGATATAATTCAGCAAAAACAAAAATTAGAATCGTTGCTTCAGCAGAATACGGAATAGTTGAAAAGAATTTACAAAAAATATAATTTTTGGTCAAATTGATATTGATTTGTTCATAAATCTTGTATAGGGTCCTTCCGTTAGCTTACTATTTTTTATAACAGAGATGACACAATATGAAAAAAGTATTTGCGATTGGTTTTTTGGCGACGGCTATTTGTGACGCATCTTTAGGAATGAAGAATCCGATGCTCCATTTGTCTAATGATTCGGTCAATGCTGACCATGCCCTTGTCACAGGTTCATTCAATAATCCGGAAAACGTAGGAAAATTAAATTCGTTATTTGCCGGAATGAACTCAAAGGAAATAGATGAATTGTATAAGTCCGCAAGAAGTGAAGCATTCGAAGTAATTGCGAGTATCTTCTTAGGAAAAGCTAATGATGTTGTACAGCATGTATTAGATAGGACTCCGCTTTCCCAAGCAGGAATGCTCTTTTGGACATTTTTGAATAATGGTCAGGATACTCTAAAATTTATTGGTGATATTGCCGGTATCGAGGCTCCACTTGCGATTCAAGACTGGTGTAAGCCTTTGCTAAATAAATATGAGGATCCGAGATTACCTTTGGAACAGA
>JAFQBQ010000059.1 GCA_017416635.1 Alphaproteobacteria bacterium
ACATCGGTCCCGGAGCTTGATCAATCATATAACCAACCCAATTGTTTCCTGCCTCTGTCCCTCCGATTTGCGAACCTTTCATGAAAACAACTTTTTCATAAGATGAGGATGGAGAAAGCGCGTTCATTATGTCTTTTAAATACGGTGTTCGAGATGTACGAAATCTTCCCGGTTCCGATGATGCTGTTTGAGAAAGAACTCGATTTTTGTCCGCCCAATCTGAGACCGAAATTTCAGAATCAGGTTTGATTCCGCTGTTAAAACTGTCCGATAAAATTTTAGCTGATGTCATGGTGCGATAATTCCTCAAGCACCTGTCGCAATTCTTTCGTCAATATTTTGTGAATTTCTGCCGGATCATTTATGCTCGCCAATAATGCGGAGATTCGATCTGGAACATTCAAAATTCCGTCACGAACTGCTTTGGCTTTAGCATAAAAAACTCTGTTGACCTCAGCCATTGAAACTAATTCGCCTAGCTTTTCTTTTACTTCCGCTTCGATGAGTTTCCCTTTTTCAATTTCGTTTTTGAGCTTTGTTTTTATTAAAAGATTATGCATATCATCTTGCACAAAATAGCTGCCGTGATTTTTTCTTTGGCGTGGGAGGTCAATATTGCGTTTCATCTCTAACTCTGCATTTGCTGTGTACTCGTCGATCATTCCATCAATCAGGTGAATCTTTCCTTGCTTAATCAATTTTCCGACATACTGTTTCGAAAATCCCTGCCTGCGAGCCCATTCTGATTGCGAAATTAGTGCCATTATTTACCGTTCCTTTCTGCTGTAATTTCTTCGAAGGTTTTGCCTGTTTCTGCATGAACGACTTTTTGCCCCTCGCGGAGCGAATCACCGGATGCAACGACTCGTTGCCAACGTCTTATAATTGCATCGACAAGTTTCGGATCAGATTCCATCATGTAACAGATTCGGTTGGTTTCTTCGCAAGCAATAAGTGTCGTTCCTGATTTTCCGAAAGGATCTAAAATTATGTTTTCATTGTGCGAGCAATCCAAAATGGCATCGGCAATCAATGGAACAGGTTTTCCTCCGCACGAGTTTTCAGAATAGCTCCAGACATTCGTTCGATATCGCCCTGTTTCGCCCAAGTGAAAATTATTGATGTGCTTTTCCTCACCGTTTTTGAAAACGAAAATTAATTCGTGTTGATCATCATAAAACTCGTTCGGCTCAGCTCGATCCTTTTTCCAAAAACACAGCTGTTTAAATTCGGAATAATAATTACGCCCAATTGAAATAATTTCGTGCATGCGGTTCCAATCTGCACATATATAATGAATCGAACCGTCTTTTGAAAATGAAATCATATTTTTTATGGCTTTTTCGAACAATTCATCACTCTGCGGAGCATCGGTGAAAATCATGTCGGCTTCTTTTCCGTTCATAAGTTGCTTCATCGCATTTGGGGCTGTCGGATCTGCACATAGTAATCGATGCTTTCCTAAAATCCACAGATCGCCTTGCTTTGTAATCGCAGATTCATTTTCATTTGTCTCGTCTTCTTCGAAATCGTCATCATGAATTTCTCGATTGGCTTGGATAAGTCGATCTACTTCACTCATATCGAAACCCGTGAGGTCTAAATCGAAGTCCATTTCCTTTAAATCGAGCAATTCCAAACGCAAAAATTCTTCGTTCCATTCAGCCCAATTCGCTGACTGATTCGCAACCAACCTAAACGCTTTTATTTGTGCTTCGGAAAGGTCATCTGCAATGACCACAGGCACTTCTTCGAGACCTAATTTCCTTGCGGCTTTCAGACGTAAGTGACCATCGACCACAGTACCATCACTTTTTGCGACGATTGGGATTCGAAACTCAAATTCTTTGATGCACGAAACCATACGATCAACGACGAAATCATTTTTCCGAGGATTCCTTGCGTATTCGATGAGTTTATCCGTTTTGAATGTTTGATATTTTAAAATGTTGGATTCTGTCATGTCGCATTTCTTTCAATACAAATTTCCTCAAATGTTTTTCCCGTCGATTCTAAAGTTGCTTCATCACCGGTTTGTTTCTGCCAACGGCGAATGATTGTATCGACGTATTTGGGATCTAATTCCATGATGTTGCATTGACGATTCGTTTCTTCGGATGCAATCAAAGTCGTTCCCGAACCTCCGAACAAATCCAAAATTAAATCGTTTTCATCGGAAGCATCCAGAATGGCATCTTTTACCAGAGGCAAGGACTTTACAGTCGGATGCGCTGCTAATAATTCGTCTCGATTTTCTGTCGCAAAGCTATTCATTCCCGGATAAGTCCAGATGTTCGTTCGATTTCCGTAAAATGTTTTTTCTTCGTTTCCGTTTTTGAATACGAAAATCAGTTCGTGTTGGCTTCGATAAAAATTGCCCATGCCTCCGACTCCTTTA
>JAFQBQ010000060.1 GCA_017416635.1 Alphaproteobacteria bacterium
AAATGCGACGAATGTAACGGAATCGGATCCGAAGGCGGAGTGAAACCGAAAGTTTGTCCGTCTTGTCGTGGAACAGGTCGGATGAGATTTTCGCAAGGATTTTTCACAGTTGAGCGTACATGTAGCGCTTGTAACGGAACAGGGCATATCATTGAAAATTCTTGTAAAAAATGTCGCGGGGCAGGACGCGTCAGCCAAAATCGCACACTTAAAGTTTCAATTCCAGCCGGAGTCAGCAACGGCGCGAAAATACGGTTGTCAGGCGAAGGCGAGGCAGGAATCAGAGGCGGCCGCACGGGAGATTTGTATATTTTCGTCTCAGTTAAACCGCATAAATTGTTCACGCGAGATGGAAACTCAATACACTGCGAAGTGCCAGTTTCCTTGGTAACAGCAGCATTGGGCGGTGAAATAGAAGTTCCGACGATAGACGGCAAGAAAGCGGTAATAAAAATTCCTGCAGGAACTCAGTCGGGACAAATTTTGAAGTTGCGCGGAAAAGGAATGTCTGTAGTCAGAAGCAGCGTTCGCGGAGATATGTTTGTTCATGCAATGGTAGAGACTCCGGTCGATCTTACGGAACATCAAAAGGAATTGCTGCGCGAATTTGATAAGGAACACAAAGTTCATCCAAAATCCGAAGGCTTTTTCGCAAAAGTTAAAGAATTTTGGAAAGAATTGTGACTGGACCTCTTCGGAGCATAGAAGTTACAGATGACCAGGATTGATTTTTTTCATAATAACATTTGAGGAAGTCGCTTTTCTCTCATCGCGATGATGTGAGAGAATGTTGTCATTAACGGAAAAGGCGAGATAGTGCCTCGCCAGTGAGTAGCTCCAGCTTTTCGTAACTCAGCTATTGTTGCGCTGCCGGAATTTGCGCCTTCAGCGATGGTAAGGGCGGTTTTTCCGTTTATATCTCGGGCGTTGATATCTCCTCCGGCTTTTTTTATTTCGTCGGTTATCCAATGTATCAGCTCGTACGAGCCACTTCTTGCTGCGTAATGAAGGACGGTCCATCCGTTATTATCCGCGATTGTCGGATTCGCGCCGTTTTTTAGCAGAAGTTTTACTTTTGCTTCGTTAAAATTACTCCCTGCAGCCCAACAAAGAGGCGTCGCTCCAGTATCATTTCTTACGTCGATGCCTCCAGACAAATTTCCGACTATAATTTGAAGAATTTGGAACTCACCGCATGCTGCGCAATGAAGTGGGGTGATTCCGCTGTCGTTACGCGCGTGAGTATTTGCTTTCATATCTTTTAATAAAAATTTTACTGCATCTGTTCTGTCATGCCGAATTGCCCAGTGAAGAAGCGTATTGCCTTGGTTGTCTCGGACATTGATATTTCCTTCGGCCTTAACTATTTCACGCATGATATTTACGCCAACTGAGTGAACCATATCTAAGCTGAAGAAAAGCAAGGCATCTATTGCTCTTGGAATGCCGAAAAGATTCATAAACCATGATTTTTGTCCGAGAAAAGATCCTTTGACGTAATTCGGAATAGTAGTCAGTTGTTCAATGTCAACATCATATATTGGATTTTGGTTTGTATTTTGATCGAGCGATACAACATCAAGCAGATTTTTGTTCGTTGAAGTTACAGTTGTTAAATTAGGATTAATCATTCCATCAGCCTCATTGAACATTAAAATAGATATTAACGCTACTATTATGTTTTTCGTATTACTCATGATTTCTGTCTCTCCGGTAAAAAGTTAAAAATAAAAGGACGTTGAGGTCTTTTCGGGAATATGATACTTTCCTATAGGTAAAAATTTGGTTAATTTTAAAAATTTTTTAATCCTCAACTTTAACGTAGCACGTGAAAGTTTTTTTAGATGATAACAGTGAGTTGTTTTTTATTATCAAGATGTGTGATATCATAGCACTGTTGAGTCGGGTGTGATTGGGTATACCTGGTTCAGTTTAGATTACTTATGGAGGATAAAGTGCCCAAATTAAAAACAAAAAGTGCTGCTAAGAAACGTTTTTCTTTTACAGCCAGTGGGAAGATTACTTCTCAGCCTGCGTTTAGAAGGCATCTTATGAAAAATCGTTCTCAGAAGATGAAGAGACAGACTCGAGGAACGATGGTTTTGAGTCAGAGTGACGCGAAGAACGTCATTAAGTATATGCCGTATAAATAAAGGAGTGAGTAATGTCTCGAGTAAAAAGAGGTTTGACGGCTCATGCCCGTCATAGGAAAGTGATAAATCTTTCGAAGGGATTTATCGGACGTTCTAAAAATTGTTATCGTTCCGCAATCGAGCGGTTAGAAAAATCTATGCAGTATGCGTACAGAGATAGGCGCAACAAAAAGAGAGATTTCCGTAAATTGTGGATCGTTAGAATTAACGCGGCAGCCAGAGAACATGGTTTGAAGTATTCTCAACTGATTTTCGGATTGGATAAGGCGAATATTTCAATCGACAGAAAAATTCTGTCTGAACTGGCGGTCAATGATAAAGCAGCATTTTCTGAAATCGTAAATAAAGTAAAGGCTGTTTTGGCTTAAGTTTGATAGTAGGAGGGTCTATGGTTAGCAAAATCTGTGATTTGCCTGAGGGTTATGTTCCATCAGATTCGGAAGAGTTTATGAATGATTTTCAACGGGAGTATTTCCGCAGAAAATTAGAAAAGTGGAAACAAGATCTTCTTCAGGAAAATGAGTCTGGGTTAAAAAGTCTTCAGGAAGAGTTTGACTTGGGAACCGATGTCGCTGACCAGGCCTCTACTGAAGCAGATGTTTCTTATGAGTTGAGAACAAAAGAGCGGATTCGGAAATTATTAGTAAAAATCGACGATGCTCTTGCAAGAATTCAGAATGGTACTTATGGATTTTGCAAAGAAACAGGCGAACCTATAGGATTAAAAAGGTTGGAAGCTCGCCCTGTCGCAATGTTGAGTATCGAAGCGCAGACTCGTCATGAGTTGGCTGAAAAATTGAAAAAAGGATAATTCGGTGAAGAAAATTTTGTCTAAGCTTAAGACTGCGCTGAAGTCTTGGTGGAAAGAAGAAGAACTTTCTCCTGAAGAAAAGGATAAAAAGTTTAAATCAGATTTAAGGTTTTGTATCTGGTTTACTGTTTTGTTTTTGACATTCCGTTTTTTCGTTTACGATTGGTATATTGTGCCGTCATGTTCGATGGTTCCGACTTTGTTGGTCGGAGATATGCCGTTTGTTGAAAAATTTGCGTACGGTTTCAGCAAGTATAATATTTGGTTTAGTCCGAATTTGTTTTCCGGCCGCCTTTTTTTTAAAAATAATGTAAAGCGCGGAGAGATCATAGTTTTCCGTCATCCGTATGATCCGAATCATCCTGAATATAATGATTTAAATCTGATTAAGCGTGTAATCGCGCTTCCGGGAGATCGAATAAGAGTCGATAACGGAGTGATCGTTGTTAATGATGTTCCCGCGGAGCTGAAATATAAAGAAGAAGTTAATTATTTCGATTAT
>JAFQBQ010000061.1 GCA_017416635.1 Alphaproteobacteria bacterium
AAATATGCTGATTATTTTTTTCTTTTGCGAGTTCCACTGTCGCGACTGCAATTCTATTTTCGATATCAACTACTGAATATTTTAAATAGAACAACAACGAACCAGCGACACAAATAAAAAATGAAAAAAATACCGTATATTTCTTAGACATCGCATCTCGATTCGTTCATGCCGCAAGTATAGCACGAACTCACTTAACAATTAAACTGATAAAACCCTTTCTTCCGGCGTCATTATCGGAATTCCGTCGATTATACGATACGAAATTCCGAACTGCTTATTAACCAACTTGTTCTCGGATTGGTCTAATTCAAGCTTGACGCCGGAAACAGGGCAAATCAAGGAATTAACTAAATCCAGACTTACTATTGGAGTTTTTTCTATCATTGATTCATTGAACTGAAAAATTCATCGTTGGTCTTTGTGTTTTTCAATTTATCGAGCAAGAAATCCATTCCTTCGCTTGCGCCCATCGGAGCCAAAACTCTGCGCAAAACCCACATTTTAGACAAAGTATTCTTATCGACAAGCAATTCTTCTTTTCGCGTCCCCGATTTTGTAATATCGATAGCTGGGAAAGTTCTTTTATCCGCCAACTTTCTATCCAAAACAATTTCTGCATTTCCTGTTCCCTTGAACTCTTCAAAGATAACATCATCCATGCGAGAGCCTGTCTCGACCAATGCAGTTCCGATAATCGTTAAAGAACCGCCTTCCTCGATATTTCTGGCAGCACCGAAAATTCTCTTCGGACGTTGTAAAGCATTTGCATCGACGCCACCTGTCAGAACTTTTCCTGACGATGGGCAAACCGTGTTGTACGCACGAGCCAAGCGAGTAATCGAATCCAGCAAAATCACCACATCTTTTTTGTGCTCGACCAGCCTCTTTGCTTTTTCTATTACCATCTCAGCGACTTGAACATGTCTTGTCGGAGCTTCATCGAAAGTAGAACTTACGACTTCCCCTTTTACCGATCGTCGCATATCCGTAACTTCTTCCGGACGTTCGTCAATCAGCAAAACGATAAGATGCGTCTCCGGTGAATTTGCTGTAATCGCATGAGCGATATTTTGCAACATAACCGTCTTTCCTGTTCTTGGCGGAGCAACAACCAACGCACGCTGACCGCGGCCAAGCGGAGAAATTATTTCGATAACGCGAGTAGTTAAACCTTTTTCATTTGGCTGCTCAAGTTCTAACTTAGAATCAGGATACAGCGGAGTGAGATCATCGAAATTTATTCTGTGTCGCACTTTTTCTAAATCTTCGCCGTTGACGGAATTAATTTTCGTCATCGCGAAATATCTTTCACCTTCCTTTGGAGAACGAATAACGCCTTCCAAGGTATCTCCTGTTTTCAAACTGTTTTTACGAATTTGTGACGGTGACACATAAATATCGTCGGATCCGGCCATATAGTTTGCTTCCGGAGACCGCAAAAATCCAAATCCGTCTTGCAGAACCTCGAGAACTCCGTCTCCTTGTATTTCGATATTGTCTTCTGCTAATTTCTTTAAAATTGCAAATACCAAATCCTGACGTTTCATTG
>JAFQBQ010000062.1 GCA_017416635.1 Alphaproteobacteria bacterium
GCACGATTTAAATTTCTGATGTTTCTGACACACATAGTAGCGATATCTCATGCCGCTTTTTACACAATAGGTCGGAATCATGGGCGTATCACAGCTTTCACAACGAATTATTCCTTTCAAAAACGACGGTGAAACAGTGTTGTTGCGTTTGCGCGCACCTCCTCCGTGTTTGCTGAAAATTTCCTGCACGTGTTCCCATTCATCTTCAGAAATAATTGCTTCGTGCTGTCCATCATAAACTTGACCTTTGTGAGTTACGCGGCCCTTGTAATAAGGATTCCGCAGAATATGCAAAATTGCGTTAGGTTGGAATTTTCCACCGCCTGTAACTTTTCCGTTTTTGAGGTGCCTTATTTTGGTTTTGTAACCGCTTTTATTCAGCAAATCTGTCACCATGAAATACGACTCAGTTTCAGCAAACTTCTCATAAATAAATTTGATTATGGGCTTTTCTTCTTCGTTTATAATTAGACTTCGGTTTTTCACGTCGTAACCTAAAGGAGGATTTCCGCCCATCCACATTCCTTTTTTGAGAGATGCGGCGAATTTATCTCGGATGCGTTCACCTGATAATTCACGTTCGAATTGAGCAAAACTCAGCAGAATATTCAGCATCAATTTCCCTGATGATGTCGACGTATTGAACGACTGTGTCACCGAAACGAAACTGACGTTATACTTATCAAAAAGCTCTACAATCTTTGAAAAATCAAACAACGAGCGAGATAATCTATCGATTTTGTAGACGAAACCATATCAATCAAACCTGATTTGATGTCCTCGAATAATTCCTTCAACGCCGGTCGATTCATATTTCCGCCGGAAAAACCTCCGTCATCGTAATGTTTCGAGATTAAACGCCAATTTTCATGAATCTGACTTGCTACAAAGTTCTCCCCCGCTAAGCGTTGAGCATCAAGACTGTTAAACTCTTGCTCAAGACCATCTTCACAGGATTTGCGAGTGTAAATTGCACAGCGTGTAAATTTCTGTTCAGTCATTTTTTAACTCCGAAAAATTTTAAGCCATTCCACCTTGTTCCCGTGATTTTTGTAGCTATCGCTGACAGCGATGTATACACAGTTCCTTCGTATGAAAAGCCATCATTTACAACAAGAACTTCATGAATTTTACCTCCATGTTCTTTAGTGATTTTCGTACCGATCATCGGGCTGAATTTTCGCGTTTTCTTGGCAGTTACGGTCTTTTCTTTCGTAACTTCTTTTGCGCAGTTTCTGATTTTATTTTCAGTTTCAGCATCAAGCCCACCGTAAGCAAGTTCTTGAATTTTGTAAGCTAATTTAGCGATCATATATTTTCTGCTCTTAATTTCAGGATTTTCATCAAACATCGTATGCCAAATTTTCAGCAATTCTTTCTCGGACTGTTTTTGCAGTTTCATGATGCGTTTTAAAATCTCAAAATCGTTCTCTGTCTTATTCATGTTTTTTCTCCAAGTCGTCAATTAATTCTTGGATATTACCTCTCCAAACGCGATTAAAGTCAAGGCTGAATCTCGAATTATTTGCTGTAATTGGAGACCTTTTTGCCTTTGCGTATCTTACAATCGCTTTATAAATTAATTGTGCCAATATTGCTGATTTGGAGATAAGTTCGTTATCTGTTTTCTGCATATGCGATTTATCCCAATAAAATTTTTCCCGAAATTACATAGACTTTTTTGTTCCCATACGGAGTCCATTTTTGCTGTCGATAGTCTCCATTGTGATCTTTCAATAAAAATACTTTGTCGATCAAAAGCTGTATTACCGTTTTTCGTTAGAATCCTTTACAAATTTCGTTTTGAAACACTGAAGGTGAAACGAAAAACATCACAGCATCCTGATAAACGGATTTGTAACCCGCCATGTTGCTGATTTTCTGATCGCTAAAGCCATCTAAATCGAAAAACCGACTGTGAGC
>JAFQBQ010000063.1 GCA_017416635.1 Alphaproteobacteria bacterium
TGAACCAGAGAAGCCGGAAATCATTCCAGAAGAGCCAACTCCTGAACCAGAACCTCCAGTTGAGGAACAACAGCCTACCGAACAGCCAGAACAGATTGCGCCTCCGCAAGAGGAGCCTATTCCTGAAGCAACACCTGAACCAAATCCAGATGAAGAACTTTTGCGTTTAGATGCTGAGCGTAAAGCTCAGGAAGAGCAGCAGCGTCAAGAAGAATTATTAAAGCAGCAGCAAGAAGAGTTGTTGAAGCAGAAGCAAGAGGAAGAAAGATTACTTCGTGAACAGCAAAAAAAATTGGAAGAAGAAAAACGCCGTCTCGAAGAGGAAAAGAAGAAGCTAGAAGAAAAAAAACAGGCTGAGATAAAGAAGCAAAAAGAATTAGCTGCCATCAAGAGATTGGAAGAAAAGAAAAAAGAACGAAAAAAGAGGCTGGCAAAAATCGCAAATGCAGTAAAAAAGAGCGAACAGAAAAAGAAAGACAGCGCTTTTTCGAAAATGCTTAGTGAAGCTAAAAAAGATTTGGCAAGGTATTCCGGAAGAAGCCGCTCGTCAAGCAAATCCAGCGGCGGTCAAGGAAACGGTTTGGGTAAATACGGCAGCGGATTCGGAATGAATGATAGCGATGCTGCGATTATCAGTTCGCAAGTCACCCCGCATTGGGTTGTTCCAGGCGGAGTGAAAAATGCAAATTCGTTAATTATCAAAATGCGAATTAAACTCCGAGAGAATGGTGAAGTTATTCCGAACGCTATAGAAATTTTGGATAGCGCGAGATATAATTCCGACTACGTGTTTAGAGCTGCGGCGGACAGCGCTCGTCGGGCGGTTTTAGAAGCAAGTCCGTTCAAAGTTCCAGCTGATAAAATGCATTTGTTTAGAGATTTCGAGTTTAGTTTTAATACGGATAAGGCATTGGGAGGTTAGTCATGATATCCACTATTAAAAAGATTTTCGTGGTGTGTTGTTTTTGTTTGTCGTCTTTTTGCTTTGCCGAAGGAGAAAGAGTCGTAGTTAACGTCAACGAAGGTGTGATGAAGGCTATCAAAATAGCACTGCATCTTCACGGAAACGGTTACGATAAAAAAAGCCCGGTTATTCAGAGATTTCTTGAAGTCGTGCAGAATGATTTGCAAAGTACGTTTTTGTTCAAGGCAATTCCTAACGCGGCGTTCATGCAGTATTTGAAGGGAGTAGACAGCGAGCCTGCGTATGCGTTGTGGCGCACTATTAATGCCCAGTATTTGATGAATGCTGAAATCACGATCGCAAATGAACAGTTAACGGTGAAATTCGTCTTGTATGATATTTTAAGCGAACGTCCAATTAGTACATTTTCCGTTTCAGGAAGTGCTTCTGAATGGAGGAAAGCTGCGCACATGGTCGCGAACGGAGTTTATGAAAGAATTATCGGCGAAAAAGGTTATTTCGACACGAAAATATTGTACGTAGACATTCAAAAATCCAGAAGAGGCATTCGCAGGCACAGATTGGCGATGATGGATTACGATGGACACAATGTTCAGTACATCACCAATGGAAATACGATGGTTTTGACGCCTCGCTTTTCTCCGAAAGGTGATGAATTCTGCTTTTTCGCATATAAAGAAAAAATCGTAAACGGCCGACGCATTCCTTTGTCAGGCAGCGTATATCGTTATAATCTTCATACGAAAAAAACTCAGCTAATCGCTCAGTTCAAAGGAATGACGTACGCACCTAGATATTCTCCAGATGGGAACAGTATGATATTCAGCCTTTCCAAGCATGGAAGCTCTTCGATTTACAGATTAGATTTGATAACGAAGAAAGTAACGAAATTAACAAAAGGTCGTTGCATTGATACTTCGCCATGTTATTCCCCTGATGGAAAATATATTGTGTTTAACTCCGACCGAGGAGGAACGCCTCAGTTATACATAATGGAAGCCGATGGAAGTAACATTCGCAGACTGTCCTTCGGAAAAGGTCGTTACGCCACGCCAGTTTGGTCGCCTCGCGGAGATTGGATTGCATTTACAAGATTCGGCGCAGAAGGCTTCTTTATCGGAGTTATTCATCCAGATGGCACCGGCGAAAGAATGCTTGCGGCAGGATATTTAGTCGAAAGCCCGAGCTGGTCACCAAATGGGCGAGTTGTGATGTTCGCCAATCAAAATCCAGGCAGGATAGATCAACTCTACAGCGTAGACATTACAGGCTACAACAAGCATATAATCAAAACTCCTGGCAATGCTATTGACCCAGAATGGTCCGCAAAAACGGGAATGAGATAAGAATCATAAAAGTTAAGGAGAGACTTGTTTCTCTCCTTAAATAAATGTGTTGCTTTTTAATACTTCCAAAAAATTCTTATTTGTTTTTCGACTGAGCCAACGCAGAGATAATTAATCCGCAGCTGATCATGAATGTAAACATGGAGCTGCCACCATACGACAAGAAAGGTAAAGGAATTCCCACAACGGGAAGTATTCCCAAAACCATTCCGATATTTACAAACATGTGTGTGAACAACAACAAGCCCAATCCGAAACTTAAATTTTTTGCAAATCGGTTTTTGTTAATTGAGCCAACCCAAAAGAAATAGCATATTAATAGAATGAATAGCGAAATAATTGTAGCAGCACCGACAAAACCCAACTCTTCAGAAATGGTCGTAAAGATAAAGTCGGTATGTTTTTCAGGCAGAAAATTTAATCGTCCCTGATCACCTTGAAAAATCCCTTTACCCCAAATATATCCGGAACCAATTGCGATTTTTGATTGCAAAATATGATAACCCGTTCCAAGCGGATCTCGATCCGGATCAAGAAAATTTAAAATTCGGTTTTTTTGATAATCATGCAGAAAATACCAGCCGAGCGGACACATCGCAACTCCGCTTCCGATAAAAAAGCAAAACGCCTTCATCGGAAATCCGACGAGAAATATCATCCCGACTCCAACTGCGAAAAGAATCATTGCGGAACCAAGATCCGGCTGTTTTAAAATTAATGCAACGGGTGCGAAAATTAAAATTCCAGGTAAGATATGATAGCGCAAACTTTTTAGTTCGAAAGTCGAAAGCTCTGAATAATATTTTGATAACGTTACGATTAGTGCAAGTTTCATAAATTCCGACGGCTGAAATGCGAAAAAATGCAAATCAATCCATCTTTGCGCACCGAGTTTTATTACTCCGAGAATTCCGACTATCACGAGACAAACAAAAATTATTAAATAAAACGGATATGCGAAACTGCTCCATATTCTCAAATCAACTAGAGGAATCAGAAGCATAATAATTACTCCGAAAACAATTTTGATAATATGTTTTTGCACGGCCAGTCCGAATCCTTCAAATGCAATAACTTGTCCGAGGATACTGATTGAAAGAATGAAAAAAAGAAGGACGAACAAAATCTTCGTTTCATCAAAAAAATGCGATTTTCTTCTAAAGGATTCCATCGTGCTCCATTAA
>JAFQBQ010000001.1 GCA_017416635.1 Alphaproteobacteria bacterium
ACAAAACATTGGTTTAATTAACTCATTATCTATTTTCGCAAAAATCAACAGATACGGTTTCATTGAAGCTCCTTACAGAAAAGTTGTTGATGGTAAAGTTACTGATGAAGTAGTTTATTTGTCCGCTTCAGAGGAAGTCGGGCACGCGATAGCTCAGGCGAATTCACCTATAACCGTTGATGGAAGATTTAAAGATGAATTGGTTGCTTGCCGATTGAACGGAGAGTTCATTAATACTCCTCGTGAAAATATCGAATTCATGGACGTTTCTCCAAAGCAGATTATTTCTATCGCTGCGGCCTTGATTCCGTTCTTGGAAAATGATGACGCTAGCCGCGCACTTATGGGAGCGAACATGCAGAGGCAGGCCGTTCCTTTGTTGAGAGCGCAAGCTCCGTTGGTCGGAACTGGTGTTGAAGGTGCGGTTGCGAGAGATTCCGGTGTTACCGTTCTTGCTGAGCATGATGGTATAGTTGATCAGGTGGATGCTGACAGAATTGTTGTCAGAGCGATCGGACGTGATTCAAATGTCGGCGTTGACATATATAATTTGAGAAAATTCGAAAGAGCAAACCAAAGCACTTGCATTAATCAGAGACCAGTAGTTAAACAAGGGGATTTGGTTAAGAAAGGTGATGTGATTGCTGATGGTTCCGCGACAGAGTTGGGCGAGCTCGCTTTGGGACATAACGTCCTTGTCGGATTTATGTGCTGGCACGGTTATACATTCGAAGACGCTATCGTAATTTCAGAAAGATTGGTTCAGGATGATTACTTTACTTCCATTCATATTGAAGAATTCGAGGTAATGGCTCGTGATACCAAGTTGGGTAACGAAGAAATCACCAGAGATATTCCGAATGTTTCCGACGAAGCGTTGAGGAATCTCGATGAGGCGGGAATTGTCCATATCGGTTCGGAAGTTAAGGCCGGAGATATTTTGGTCGGTAAAGTAACACCGAAAGGTGAGACCATGATGACTCCTGAAGAGAAATTGCTGAGAGCGATTTTCGGAGAGAGGTCTGCAGATATGAAAGATTCTTCTCTGCGTTTGCCTCCTGGAGTCAAGGGAACTGTTGTTGACGTAAAAATATTCTCGAGAATCGGTGTTGAGAAGGACGAAAGAGCGATTGCTATCGAGCAAAAGGAAATTGAGTCCTATAAAAAAGATATGGATGCCGAGAAAGCAATTTTCGAAACGTCATATTTCAATAGATTGCGTCAGAAGTTGATAGGTCAGACGATTTCTTCAACGTCTGCCAGACTTAATGGCGTCGTGATTACGGAAGAGTATCTTGATTCTGTAAATCGCAGTCATTGGCAGCATATAAATGTCACTGATAAAAAGGCGGCGAAGGATATCGCGGAACTTCACAGCGATTACAACGCTATTATTGCAAAACTCGAGAAAGACTTTAACGAGAAAGTCGAAAAGTTGCGCAAGGGCGATGAGTTGCCGACTGGCGTTTTGAAGATGGTTAAAGTTTATGTCGCGGATAAGAGAAAACTTCAGCCGGGAGATAAATTGGCAGGACGTCACGGAAACAAAGGTATCGTTTCTAGAATTGTTCCTGTTGAAGATATGCCGCATTTGGCAGATGGAACTCCGTTGGATATTATTTTGAATCCGTTAGGTGTTACATCTCGTATGAACGTCGGACAAACTTTGGAGACTCATCTCGGATGGGCAGCAAAAGGTTTGGGAAAGAAAGTTCGAGAGGTTATCGAGAAGGTTCAATCTGATGAACAATTGATGGAGAATCTCCGCAATCAGTTGAAAGAAATATACAACACCAAAGACGAAGTAAAAGACATCAATGAAATGACTGATTATGAAGTCGCGGATTTGGCGTCTCATGTCGTGAACGGTGTTCCTGTTTCGACTCCTGTATTCGACGGTGCGCGCGATGCCGATATTGTGAAGGCCTTAGAGTACTGCGGTTTGGATGGTTCGGGGCAAGTTCAGCTTTATGATGGGCGGACGGGTGATAAATTCGACAGAAAAGTCACGGTCGGATGCATATATATGTTGAAGCTACACCACATGGTCGACGATAAGATTCACGCACGTTCGATCGGACCTTACAGTCTTGTTACTCAGCAGCCGTTGGGCGGAAAAGCACAATTCGGCGGACAACGCTTCGGAGAAATGGAGGTCTGGGCTTTGCAGGCTTACGGTGCTGCTTATACTTTGCAGGAAATTTTAACTGTTAAGTCTGACGATGTCGCCGGACGAACGAATGCCTACGAATCCATCATCAAAGGTGAGGAAAATATCGTTGCGGGTATTCCAGAGTCTTTCAACGTGTTGAGGAAAGAATTGTGCGGATTAGGCTTAGACTTCGAATTCCAGCAGAATGAAGTTTCGGCAGATGCAGATAACGATGTTCAGGTTGGATAGGGAGAGGATTAATTATGAGTAATCAATTACAAAAGATTTTTGGTGAAATCAGCAGTCTGAATAAGTTTGATGCTATCAAAGTATCTGTATCCAGCCCTGAAAGAATTAGGTCATGGTCTTTTGGTGAAGTAAAAAAGCCAGAGACAATTAACTACAGAACATTTAAGCCTGAAAGGGATGGTTTGTTCTGTGCACGTATTTTCGGACCAGTCCGCGACTATGAATGCTTGTGCGGAAAATATAAGCGCATGAAGTACCGCGGTGTAATCTGCGAAAAGTGCGGCGTCGAGGTGACCTTATCGAAAGTTCGTCGTGAAAGAATGGGGCATATCGAATTGGCTTCGCCTGTCGCGCATATTTGGTTCACAAAATCACCTCCAAGCCGTATCGCTCTGTTGTTGGATTTAACATCCAGCGAAATGGAGAAGGTTTTATATTTCGAAAGCTATATCGTTATAGATCCGGGTATTACTCCTTTGGAGCAGAATCATTTGTTTAGCGAAGAGGATTATTTCAAAGCTCAGGATACTTACGGTGAAGATGCGTTTAAGGCAGGGATCGGGGCGGAAGCTCTCCGTGAGTTGCTCGCGAACATAGATTTGCCTGCGGAAAAGGAAAAATTGCGTGAAGAGCTCAAAACGGTTCGTTCAGATATGAAGCGTCGTCGTTTGGTAAAGCGTTTGAAATTGATTGAAGCGTTTATCTCTTCAAATAGCCGTCCTGAATGGATGATTTTGCAGTGCATTCCAGTTATTCCGCCGGAATTGCGTCCGTTGGTTCCATTGGATGGTGGACGTTTTGCTACTTCCGACCTAAATGATTTGTATCGACGCGTTATTAACAGAAATAATCGTTTGAAGAGATTGTTAGAGCTGAAAGCGCCAGACATTATCGTGAAAAACGAAAAGAGAATGTTGCAGGAGGCCGTTGATGCTCTGTTCGATAACGGTCGTCGCGGTCGAGTGATTACCGGAACGGGACGTCGTCCGCTGAAATCGTTGTCAGATATGTTAAAAGGTAAGCAAGGAAGATTCCGTCAGAACTTGTTAGGTAAGCGTGTCGACTACTCGGGACGTTCCGTTATTATTGTCGGACCTGAATTGAAGTTGCATCAGTGCGGATTGCCTAAGAAAATGGCATTGGAGTTGTTCCAGCCGTTCATTTACTCAAAACTCGAGAGATATGGTTTTGCTGCGACGTTGAAGGCGGCAAAGAGGATGGTTGAAAAAGAGCGTCCTGAAGTCTTCGATATCTTAGATGAAGTAATTAAAGAGCATCCGATTCTGTTGAACCGTGCTCCTACGCTGCACAGACTCGGTATTCAAGCTTTCGAGCCGGTGTTAGTCGAAGGAAAGGCGATAAAATTGCATCCGTTGGTTTGTACAGCATTCAATGCAGACTTCGATGGAGACCAAATGGCGGTTCACGTTCCTTTGTCGATAGAAGCTCAGTTGGAATCTCGTGTTTTGATGATGTCTACAAATAACATATTGAGTCCATCGAGCGGAAAGCCAATTATTTTGCCGACGAAGGATATTATTTTAGGCGTTTACTATTTAACTATGGAAAAAGCTGGAGAGCCGGGCGAGGGAATGGCGTTCTGCTCTTTGGGAGAAATTGAGCAGGCGTTGCAAGATGGCTTGGTTAGCTTGCACTCAAAGATTAAGGCCAGATATGAGCAAGTTCAGCCGGATGGTTCTGTAAAACAGTGTACAGCGGTGACTACACCTGGACGTATGATTCTGTGGCAGATATTCCCAAAGCATCCGAATGTCGATTTCAGTTTGGTAAATAGATTAATTACCAGCAAGGAGTCGGCAAGTATAATTCAGACCATATATAATATATGTGGGCAGAAAAGTACGGTTATTTTCGTTGATCAGATGAAAGACCTTGGATATCTATATTCTACGAAGTCAGGTGTTTCTTACGGTAAGGATGATTTGGTCATTCCTTCACAGAAGAAAGATATTGTGAACGCGACGAAGAAGGTCGTTGCTGAATACGAGCGTCAGTATATGGATGGTTTGATTACCGCCGGTGAGCGTTATAACAAAGTTGTCGATGCTTGGTCAGCTTGCAGTGATAAAGTTGCGGACGCTATGTTGAAAGTTGTCTCGAAAGAGGAAGTCGGGAAGCCAATGAACGCCATGTACATGATGGCACATTCAGGTGCTCGAGGTTCTTTGGCTCAGATGAGACAGGTCGCGGCTATGCGAGGATTGATGGCGAAGCCGTCGGGTGAAATTATCGAAACGCCAATTATTTCCAACTTCAAAGAAGGTTTGTCGGTGTTGGAGTACTTCACTTCAACGCACGGAGCTCGAAAGGGTATGTCCGATACAGCTTTGAAGACGGCAAATTCGGGTTACTTGACTCGTCGTTTGGTCGACGTCGCTCAAGATTGTGTTGTCGTAAAAGATGATTGCGGAACGAAGAAAGGGATATACATTCGCGATATTATTTCGGGTGGAGATGTTATTGCGCCTTTGACTGAACGTGTCCTCGGTCGTACTCCTGTTAACGACGTTGTTGATCCGGCTACGGGTAACATTATTGTTAAGGCTGGTGAGATAATCGATGAAGAGTGCGCGAAACAGATAGAGAAAGCCGGAATTAACGAGCTTTATATTCGTTCTGTTCTTACTTGTGAGTGTGAGGACGGTATTTGCGCGAAATGTTATGGACGCGATTTGGCTCGTGGTCGTAAGGTCAACATCGGTGAGGCTGTCGGAATTATCGCAGCACAATCCATTGGTGAGCCTGGAACTCAGTTGACGATGCGTACTTTCCACGTTGGTGGTACTGCTCAGAAGGGAACGGAGTTGTCCTCGGTCGATGCGACTTACGATGGTCAGATTAAGCTGCGTAGCGAAAAAACCGTTACAAACAGCGAGGGTCAGAAGATCGTCATGAATAGAAATACCGAAGTCGTGTTGATGGATATGAACGGAAAGGAGCGTGCTTGCTACAAGTTGCCTTACGGTTCGCGTTTGTACGTCTCGAACGGTGATAAAGTTCAGAAGGGAAGCAAATTGGCTGACTGGGATCCGTTCACTTCGCCTATCATCAGCGAAAGAGAAGGAACGGTTCAGTATATCGACTTAGTCGATGGCGTTTCTTTGAAAGAATCTGTTGATGAGTCCACAGGACTTTCAACACACGTTGTGTCTGATTGGAGACAACAAGCCAGATATTCTGATTTGAAGCCGAGATTGATTCTGCGCGATAAGGATGGAAATCCAATTTTGTTACCGAGCGGTCAGGAAGTGAAATATTTCTTGATGGTGGATTCCGTTATCTCAGTGAAAGATGGTGATGCGGTGAAGGTCGGTGATGTTTTGGCGCGTGTTCCAAGAGAATCTTCCAAGACAAGAGATATCACCGGAGGTTTGCCGAGAGTTTCTGAATTGTTCGAGGCAAGAGTTCCGAAAGATGCCGCTGTTATCAGTGAAATTGACGGACGTATTGAATTTGGTAAGGATTATAAGGGTAAGAAGAGAATCATTGTTCGCCCAGATAACGAAAATCTTGATCCTTACGAGTATTTGGTTCCGAGATGGCGTCAGGCTGCGGTTCGTGAAGGCGATATCGTCGCAAAGGGTGACATTTTGATCGAGGGAAACAAAGATCCGCATGATATTTTGAAAGTGTTGGGTGTTGAGGCTTTGGCTGATTACCTCATCAACGAAATTCAGGATGTTTACAGACTGCAGGGTGTGAAGATTAACGATAAGCAC